>JABUFC010000050.1 GCA_013314715.1 Bacteroidales bacterium
AATATATATTTTCTGAAACTCATAAACTATTATCTTCTATGTTCCACTCTGCATAAGAATTGGCTGTTTCCCATAATTTAACACTATATAATTTAACATTTGCGGGTAAAAGCGAAGCAATTATTTTTGCAAACTCAACAACCATATTTTCACATGTGGGCTGATACGAAGTAATATGCCTACGGTCGAACATTTGTTCGGTTTGTAAAAGTGTATCATGTTTAGAACGTTCACTAATAACTAACGAGTGATCCATTTTACTAACAATGGCTTCGTTTACTATTTTCTTTAAATCGCCAAAGTCAATTACCATACCATATTTAGTGCTATTAATATCCTGACATGGCTCACCAATAACTGTAACTTGCAATATATAACTGTGTCCATGAATATTTTTACATAAACCATCGTAATTCCATAAGGCATGAGCCATTTCAAAACGGAATTCTTTAGTAACTCTTACTTTTGCCATATTGTTTTTATATTTATAATTTTGCAAAATTTTAAACGTATAAAAATAGTTACTTTTTATGAAGTTAAAAAATAGTATCTTAACAAGTTTAATGCTTTTAATAAGTATGGGTTATATGTCGGCTCAATCTGATAGTTCTCAAACAAAAAATACCGTCGTATTTGGTAGTATATATCCTGCTTTTGTGTCTACTTTCTCTGCAAATAAAAACCCCTTACATGCATTTGAGATGAACACTGCACTCGTAGGTTTTAAAACCGATTTGGCTAAAAAAGCTACTGCCATTTTAATATATGATGTGGCCCGCACTACAAGCGATATTGTTGTATTAGATAGCAACAAACATCCGCTTTCGGTTAATTATTTCAAAGGAAGTGAATTTACTGCTTTTCTGAAACAAGCTGAAATAAATTGGAAACCATTATCGCATATTGAAATTGCCATTGGGCAGTTGCTTAACGAACAATATTTAACCGTTCAAGATAAATTTTGGAGTTATCGGTATGTTGCATTTACTTTTCAAGAACGTTATAAATTTGGCTATCCCGCTGATTTTGGTTTAAGGGTCGCATTTAACAATGAGCATTGGAGAATTTCTTCAACCATTAGCAATGGCGAAGGTCCTTTTTATAAACAAGATGCTGATGGATATTTAATGTATGCGATTAATGCCGAATACAGACCAAATAAACATTATATTTTTAAACTTTATAGCGATATATACCTCAATAACAAATTAAATAGAGAAAGCATTTCCGCGTTTGTATCGTATAAAAATGATAACTTACGCCTTGCTATTGAAGGATGTATAGTAACTAATGATAAATGGAATGAACAAAACGATTACAAAGGCTATTCTGCATTTATATCATATAATATTTCAGAAAAATGGAATTTATTTTTGCGTGGTGATTATTTAGATAAAAGTTACATTTATAATAATTCTTTTATTTCTTTTTTAGGTTTTGAATATGTGCCACTTAAAAATTTTAACATAGCCATAAACTATAGATTTTTACAATTAAACGCTACTAATTATAATCAAATAGCGTTGAACGTTGGTTTCAAATTTTAACGCCTACACTTTTGAATACAATCTATCACATTAGAAATACGCTCATGACTAATGGTGTAGTATATATTTTTACCCTTGCGTTTGGCACATACTATTCCCCTTGTTTTTAATATGCCTAAATGATGCGAAGCTGCCGATTGCTCTATACTTAAAAGTTCATGAATTTCTGATACCGTTAAGGGCTTACCTGCTTTAAGTAAACGCAAAATAGCAATTCTAAGCGGATGAGCCATTGCTTTTAGCATTTCAGAAGCTTCATTAAGTGCGTCAATATCAAGTAATTCAAAACTGTCTGTCATAAACTAATTTTTATGCAAATATATACATATGTAAGATAAATAAATATGTTATTTAACCAATATTTAATTGATATTAAATACCTTTATCCATAACATTGTTGTTTTTAAAAAAAAATGGTAAGTTTGAAGCAGTTTTATGAGCACATTAGATTTAATAAAATTACCAGTAAAAGAAGATCTCAAAGCTTTTGACGATTACTTTTCAAATTATTTAAAGAGTAATGCTTCGCTTTTAAATTTAATAACTTCGTATGTTTTAAAAACAAAAGGCAAGCAAATACGTCCTCTATTAGTTTTTTTATCGGCGAAACTTTTTGATAATGTAAACTCATCTACATTTCAGGCAGCTTCGTTAATTGAACTTATGCATACAGCAACCCTAATCCACGATGATGTTGTAGATGATAGTTACGAACGTAGAGGAATGTTTTCTGTTAATGCACTATGGAAAAATAAAGTAGCTGTTCTTATTGGCGATTATTTTTTAGCTAAAGGATTATTACTTGCTGTTGAAAAAAATGAATTTAAACTACTTCAAATAGTATCAGAAGCCGTTAAAGAAATGAGCGAAGGCGAACTTTTACAAATTGAAAAAGCACGTAAACTCGATATTAATGAAGATTTATATTACAAAATAATCCGTAAAAAAACAGCCACTCTTTTAGCAGCTTGCACTTATAGCGGAAGCGTATCGGCAGGCATTAGCGAAGAACTTTCACTAAAAATGAAAGAAATGGGCTACCATATTGGAATGGCATTTCAAATAAAAGACGATTTATTCGACTTTAACTTAAATAACAAAACCGGAAAACCAGCAGGCAATGATATACGCGAACAAAAATATACACTTCCGCTTATTTATACATTAAAAAATTGCTCGATTAAAGAAAAAAAAGAACTTTTATCGTTATTAAAAAATTTTGAGAAAAACAAAAAATCAATTCAAGAAATTAACACTATTATTAATGAACACCATGGTTTTGAATACACCCAAAAAGTAATGATGAACTATATTCAAAATGCCAAAGAAATTTTATCGACCATGCCTCAAAACGAAGCAAATAAATCATTACAACTACTTATCGATTATATTGTTGAACGTAATAAATAATCTTAAGCGCTTCAAAGCGAAAAAAGCAAACTTATTTTTTACAAAAATTAAATATTTACAAAGCTTTAATAATTTCGATAAAATCGTTTACTTTAAGCGATGCACCTCCTATTAAACCGCCATCGATATCGGGTTGAGCAAACAAAGTTGCAGCATTAGTAGCATTACAACTCCCTCCATATAAAATAGAAATTTCTGATGCTACCTGTATTCCGTATTTTTCGGCAATTAACGAACGAATATATGCATGCATTTCTTGTGCTTGCTCGGGTGTTGCTGTTTTACCAGTACCAATAGCCCAAACTGGCTCGTATGCCAATACTATTCTTTTAATATTCTCCTCGTCTAAATGAAATAAGCTTTCGTATATTTGCTTTTTCACTATTTCAAAATGAATATTTTGCTCACGTTCTTCAAGTTTTTCGCCAATGCAAAAAATTGGTTTTAAAATATTCTTTAAACAAATATTTACTTTTTGTTTTAAATCTTCATACGATTCATTGAAATATTGCCTACGTTCGGAATGACCAATAATAACATAGTGAGCTCCTGTAGAGCGTATCATTTCTGCAGATACTTCGCCCGTATATGCGCCCTTTTCCCATTTAGCGCAATTTTGAGCTGCTACCGATATTTTTTTAAAATCTACTACATTTACTATTGATACCAAATGAGTAAAAGGCGTGCCTAAAATAACTCTTTTATTATCAAGTTGAATGTTTATCAAAAATTCATTAATTGCCTTGGCTAAAGCGATACCTTCTTCGAGGCTTGTATTCATTTTCCAATTACCGGCAGCAATACGAGTTCTCATAATTTATTTTTTAATAGTTAATTGTTCAATTTCTACAATATCTGGAAAATCAAAATACGACCATTTTTTTATGACTGTACCATTTTTCAATAACATTAAGCCAGGATTACTTCGAACCATTGATTTTAAAGTTACTTCATCGCACATATAAAATGGGAAAAGTATTTTGTTCTGAATAATAAATGCATCTATATCTTTTTGCAACGAAGCAGTTAAAGCATAAAACAAATAATTATTTTTAATAGCATATTGATAAATTGCATTCACTTTTTCAATATTTTTATTAGAAGCTTTTTCAATCTTAGGACTTGTAAATAAAAAGACATAACTTTTATAATTTAAGGCAGTATCAATATAATTATTATTTTGACTATCAAAAATATTGAAATCGTGAATAGGCGGTATATACCCTCTTTTAACAAGTTTAGGTTCCGAAATGCTAATGTATTTATACTTTGTTCCTTTACCCCAATAAGTAGAATCTGATGAATATTTATTAACATCAATTACTATTTGTTGGTTTGTAGTGGTATCTTTTAAGGTAATCATTTGAGCATATTCGTCTTTGGGTGCACCTTCAGGAACTGACATTTGTTCAGGCAGGTAAGTTCCTTCTTTAAAAGGTAAAAAATCGATAATGGGTAAATGAACATACGAATACCACATAATAAAACCAACAATTATGGCTCCCACTCCAGCAATATTCCATTGCATTAAGTTTGAAAATTTTGAATTAAATTTATTACGTTGAACAAAAATAAGAATAGTAGGAATTAGTATAATAATATTCTTATAAAATGTTTGCCAATTAGTTAGTTTAACAGCATCGCCAAAACAACCACAATCTGAAACCGGATTTTCTAATGCTAACCAAAGAGTAATAGGCGTAAAAATGATCATAAAAATAAGAGCTCCCCATGAAGCTAATTTTACTTGGGTACATGTAATTAATGAGAAACCTATAATAAACTCGGCTGCAATCATAATAACACCTAACACAAAAGCCCAAGGAACTAGAAATTCTAATCCCATTGCATAAAAATAGTCGTTAAATTTAATAGCAGTTCCCCATGGATCAACTGCTTTAACAAAACCCGAAAATAAAAATACTAAACCAACAAAAAATCTTGATATATTCCTTACAATCTTCATATTATATATTTTTTGCACAAAATTAATCGTAAAAAAATAGATTTGTAATGATAATTGTTAGATTAACAAGCTTTAACAATTTTTTCTAATAAACGGTTAAACACAACTTCAATAGGTGCTAAGGTGCCATTTAAACTACAATCTATATAAATAAGTTCATAATGTTGGCATAAGTACAAATATTCCTGACGTACTTTTTGCTGAAAAGTTAAGCTTTTTTCGTGAATATCGGATTTACCTTTTAAATATGTCCTATCATCTCCGGTGCGTTGTTCTTTAAGTTTTTGTTCTACAAATGATTGTGGTACATCTAAAAACAAATTTATATTAGGTTTAGGAATTTTAAAATAATCGAATTCAAATTGTAAAATCCAATTACGTAAACGATCCTTTTCCTCTTCATTATCAACTTTTGCACATTGATATGCCAAATTTGAATATACATAACGATCCAGAAAAACAACCCTTCCCTGCTTTAAGTGTTGAAGCATTTCGTAAGAAGCATCCCAACGATCTCCTGCATATAGAGCTGCTACAAGTTGCGGATGCACTTGATTTATATCGCCATACTCACCTCTTAAAAAAGAAGCGATCATCTCGCCCCAGTATGGCGAATCTAAACGTGGAAAATGTTTAAAAAAAACCTGCTTTCCAAGTTTTTCGAAATATTCAGTCAACATTTTAACTTGAGTTGACTTACCTGCACCATCTAAACCTTCTAAAACAATGAGAGGCATATCGTTATTTTTTTTAATTTTACACCCAAAAAAGAATGGATAAAGATACAAGTTTTCGAAAAAAGAAAAGTATTCGATTTAGAGATAATTTATTCTTTATTGAAAAGCCTATTTTAATGGGCATTATAAACATTACACCTGATTCATTTTATGCCCATAGTAGGATTCAAGATATTGACCAAGCCATAAAAAAAACAGCCTCAATGCTCGAACATGGAGCAACCATTATTGACATTGGAGCTGCTTCGTCAAGACCCCATTCTCTTATCATTCCATCAGATGAAGAGATAAAACGTGTAAGACCTATAGCTGAAGCTTTAAGTAAAACGTTTCCCAATGTATGGTTTTCGATTGATACTTATAATTCAGACACCGCAACTATGTGCGTCGAAGAATATGGCTTTTATATGATTAACGATATTTCGGCATACGCCATCGACCCTCATATGTTCAATACCATTACTCGTTTAAATGTTCCTTATGTGCTGATGCATATGCAAGGTACACCCGAAAACATGCAAAATAATCCTTCGTACAATGATGTTTCAAATGATGTATTTCAATTTTTAGGAAAAAGGAAACATGAATTAACTGCCCAAGGACTCAACAATATTATTATCGACCCAGGATTTGGTTTTGGTAAAACACTCGAACATAATTATCAATTATTAAAACACCTTAACGATTTTCGATCATTAGAATGTCCAATATTAGTGGGTTTATCTAGAAAATCGATGGTATTTCGTTTATTAAATATTATGCCAGACGAATCGCTCAACGGGACTTCGGCTTTGCATACTATAGCTATACTTAATGGAGCCGATATTATACGCACCCATGATGTTAAAGAAGCAAAAGAAATTATCGATATTGTTCAGTTTTATTTTAATGCTTAATTTTTTTGTAACTTAGCACAAAATTATGATTCCTCTTTTTATTAATATTACTTTTTTCGACATTATCGATATATTACTTTTTGCCTTTGTCCTTTATAAAATATATATGTTAATAAAGGGTTCGCTTGCCATTAATATTTTTATTGGTATTGCTATCATTTATGTATTATGGATGGCTGTAAGAGCTTTTAAAATGCAATTATTAGCCGGCCTACTAGGACAAATTATGGGGGTTGGAATGATTGCATTAGTCATTGTATTTCAACAAGAAATTCGACGATTTTTGTTAATTATTGGTTCAAAATATTTTGCTGTTAATTACAAACTTAAAATTTTAAGTCTATTTAAAAAACAAAAAAAGGCCAAGCCTATTTTGAATGCATCATCTATTTTTGTAGCACTAAAAAATTTATCTGAAAATAAAATCGGTGCTCTTATAGTTATTGCCAATAAAATGAGCTTAGACAATTATTCGCACATAGGCGACTCCTTAAATGCCAATATTTCGAGTCGCCTTATTGAGGGCATATTCAATAAAGAAAGTCCACTTCACGATGGTGCTATTATTATTCACAACAATAAAATTGCTTCGGCACGCTGTATTTTGCCTATAAGTAACAAAACAGACCTTCCACCCCACTTTGGAACTCGTCATAGAGCAGCACTTGGAATGTCTGAATATACCGATTCTATTATTATTGTTGTATCTGAAGAAAATGGTGCCATTAGTTATGCCTTCGACGGAAAAATATACTACGACGTTAGTATCGAAGACATAAAAAAACAGCTAGAAGAAAATTTTACTCTTATTTAATTTATACAAATAAAATAGCCATGAGAACCCTTGAACACCGACCTAAAATGAAATTATCACTTACCAATAAGTCGTGTTATTTATTCGAATGGACTATTTCATCTGCTCATACCAACGAGACAAGTTCTGACATTTATTAAAAAAAAAATAAAAATGAAAATTGCCATAACCGGATATAACGGATTTGTTGGTCAATATTTAAGAAATTACTTTGCTTCAAAAGGCTTAGAAATTATTCCCATTGAAAGAAAACTACTTTACGGCGACCTTCATGCATTAACTTCATTAATAGAAGAGTCTAATATAGTTATCCATTTAGCAGGAGCTACATTAAATAAGTATTGGACAAAAAAATACATGCAAAAAATATATAATAGTAGAATTTTAACCACAAACCAACTTGTAAAAGCAATATCGTTATGTAAAAATCGACCTCAAGTACTTATTTCAACATCGGCCATTGGCATATACGATAATAAACATAGTCATGACGAAAACAGTCGCTACTTAGCAGGAACTTTTCTTGGCAAAGTATGCAAAGATTGGGAATTAGCAGCACTCAATGCCGAAAACTTTGGAGTAGATGTGTATATACTACGCTTTGGAATTGTCTTAGGACTTAATGGTGGTATGATAAAAAAAATGCTACCTTTATTCAAAATTGGTTTAGGTGGTAGTATTGGCAATGGTAATCAAGCTTTAAGTTTTATTCATATTGACGATTTAGTTCGTATTTACGACGCCATAATATCAGGTCAACTTAAAAAAGGTATCTATAATGCTGTAAGCCCTTACCCAACTACAAATAAACAATTTTCTAAACAAATGGCTCACATTTTAAAACGACCACTTTTTTTTGCTATCCCAAAATTTGTTTTTCGAATATTATTTGGTAAAGGAGCTGAATTATTAACACAAGGACAATTAGTTTATCCTCATTCGCTATTAGAACAAGGATTCAAGTTCAAATACGAAACAATTGATAGTGCCCTTCATGCAATATTAAAGCCCCAAAAATAAAACGTATACTATAAAAAAGTACAAGGTATTTTAGTCATAAAAAATTATATACTAACTCTATGAGGTATTCTTTTAATTATTTCACTTTGCCCATATTTGTATCCTAAATAATCCATCAACCACAATGCAACCTCATTATTTAAATCTTCTATTTTTACATAAATACATTGCTTTTTTTTTATAGCATCAGCTAAATTAGTTTCAGAAACGGCTTTTTCATAAAGTGTAAGTTTAACTATTCCTGTATAATTGCTAATAGTAATAATACAACGACGCCAAACAGAATATATTTTTTCTTTCTTAAAAAAATACAAAGTGGTTTTAGTTAGAGTTTTATATGCCGAAGCATAATATTCAAATTTAAAATCACCCTCCAAATAAGTATAACCTATTTCCAAAACAGGGCGTCTGCTTTCTGCACTTAACGTTGCTATTTTTTCGATATACTGAACCAACATTTGATGAAAAGCAAGATATTGATCTTTGTTTGTTTGCATTATTTCTGAAATTGGCGTAACAGTTTGCTTTTCATGTTGATGTTGCAACAATTTTTCTTTTTCTTCTGCTTCGTCAATAAAATGAGGCATAATTAACAAATAATTCCTTTAAACGATTCGTGAATTCCTTTATGAATTTCATACCAAAATTCAAATGCAGCTTCTTGCTTATTAATATTAAAACGTTCGTTCCAATAATTAAGCTCTAAAACATCAGCTTTTTCTTCAAACTTCTTTTTAATAAAGGTGTGAACAAAATCAATATTTCTTTCAGATTCCCAGAAAATAGAAGAGTTACGGCTATTGATCCAAGCTGCAATATTTTTTATTGAATCTTGATATTCATATTTTTTTCCATAAATTTTCCCTAAAAATTCGGGGATCATTTCTTCTGCCCAAGAACGATGAAAACGACAAAAGCCCATATTATCTATCATCAATTCTTTTACAAAACGTTGTGCATTTTCACGTCCAAGCTTACGAGGTTCGATAAAATCTTTGCCATAATACATGTAATATTTACCCATAATAGGCATCGGCGAAAGTGCACCCGGAACCCAATATTGGTTTGGCACCATCCAACCTTTGCGTCGGAAGGCATTAAATACAAACTTATCGATAATTCTACGCCCTCTGTCGTATGAAAGTTTATGAGCTAAAATACGTGCTCCATCTTGAAGATTGAGCATATCGTACTTCAAATTAATAATATTATCTAATATTTGAACACCCATTTGAGCATTTAGCATAGAGTCGTTCACAATATCAAATTGCTGTACATCAAAAACGGGTTTTTGCTTCAAGCCAATTTCATTAGGTTTAATAAGTCCTTCAGAAACACATTCCATAATCCAAGAAAGAACACCACCTATCGAAATAGCATCAAATCCAAGCATATCAGCATGATGATTCAACAATTCAGCGGCTCTTTGGTCAAAAATACCCGATAATGGTCCCATGGTTTGATACGGTTCGTAATCTTTCTTGTATTCGTTATTCATTTTTTTACAAACCGCTACACATGGCTCACCACAATTTTTATATTGTTTTGTTTTAATTGTTTCTTCGTTAAATTGCTTTAAATAATGATCTACAATAAATTTCTTATGCAGCTCTTTTCGATCGTTTTCGCTCCAATATATACTTTTATAGTTAAAAGCGATAATATTGCCACCCATGGTTGCATAATTAACACCAAAAGTGCCACCGGTTTCAAAATTTTCGTCAAAACGATATTTGGTGGTGGCTTCAATATCTTTTGCTGCTAATTTTTTGTTATATTTATCTTCGAACCAAGAATCGGCTACTTTTCGGTCTCTAAAATCTTCATCAATATAGGTACCACCATAAATGATAGCTGCTAAACCATGTTGCTGAAAGAGCTTACTTCCAAATCCTCCTCTACCTGCCCATGTATCGACATAAGTGATCTCACCGTTTTTTATAGGAGCAGAACCAATAGCTCCAAAATCGGTAGCATACGATGCTGGTCCTGTTGCTAATATGCGAGGATCGTTTTCAAACCTACGTCCAAGCTGCGAATAAGTATAATCCATAAGCGAATATATACCTTTTCTGCCGCTTTTCCATATATTATGAACATCTACAGGATGAATTTCAACATGAATTTCTTCTCCATGATTACGATTCAAATATAATATACTGGGAGTTTTTGCCTGACCAACAATAGAAATCATATTAATACCTAAATTATCAAATACGAGTCCAGCACCTCCCATTGACGAAACATAAAAGCCTGCCCAAGCCGGCGAAAAGCCAGTAAAAATCAAACGATTGGAACCAGGCAAAATAGAACCAGCTAAAACACCCGTGCCTATGGTTAAAGCATTTTGAGATGAAGCTAAATGAAAACCAACATCTACAGGACCAAAATATTTTCCAATGGGAAAACGAGTCATTTTATAATAACCTGTGGAGGCATCAATCATTAAAACACGTATCAAACTTTCCATATTTATTCTCTTAATTCAATATGCAAAAGTAATGATTTTAAAAATACAATGTTTTTATTTAACAAAAACAATTTGTTTGAATGTTAAACTTTTGCTTTTACCTTTGCACCTAAATTATATTTTATATGGAACAACTAATAGTTGAAATAAAAAATGCGCTTAAAGATTTATTTCAAATTGAAGCTGGCAATGAAATACAAATACAACGTACTCGTAAAGAATTTAAAGGCGATTATTCCATCAATGTTTTTCCTTGGGTTAAACAAATTAGAAAATCACCCGACGAAATTGCACGTTTAATTGGCAATTATTTAAAACAAAATAATTCTAATGTTGAATCGTACGAAGTTATTAAAGGTTTTTTAAATATTACCCTAACTCATAATGCTCTTATCAATAGTTTTATTTCGATAAACAAACCAAAATCATCATGTTCTGCACCAGAAAAAATTTTAATAGAGTTTAGTTCACCCAATACAAATAAACCCTTACATTTAGGGCATATCCGAAACAATTTATTAGGAGATAGTATTTCTAAGATATTGTCAAGTAAACCCAATAACCAAGTTATTAAAGTAAATCTTGTTAACGACCGCGGAATACATATATGTAAATCGATGCTAGCATGGAAAAAATGGGGAAATAATATAACTCCTTCAATAGCCGGCAAAAAAGGCGATAAACTCGTTGGCGATTTTTACGTTTTGTTCGATAAAGAATACAAAAAACAAGTAAAAGAGCTTATTGAACAAGGATTTGGTATTGAAGAAGCTGAAAAAAAAGCTCCTCTTATAATTGAAGCACAAGAAATGCTACAAAAATGGGAACACGGCGATAAGGAAACCCATCAATTATGGGAAAAAATGAACAAATGGGTTTACGAAGGCTTTGAAGATACCTATGCAAAATTGGGAATTCAATTTGATAAAATTTATTACGAATCAGAAACGTACCAATTGGGTAAAAAATATGTATTAGAAGGATTAGAAAAAGGCTTATTTTATAAAAAAGACGATGGATCTGTATGGGTTGATTTAACCACCAATGGATTAGATGAAAAACTCTTACTAAGAGCCGATGGAACATCGGTATATATCACTCAAGATATTGGAACCGCTATACTACGATATAACGAATATATGCCCGACAAAATGATTTATGTAGTTGGAAACGAACAAATTTATCATTTTCAAGTACTTAAATTAGTTTTGGAAAAATTAGGCTTCGATTGGGCTGATAAAATTTATCATTTATCGTATGGTATGGTTGAACTACCCGAGGGTAAAATGAAATCGCGAGAAGGCACCGTAGTCGATGCCGACGATTTAATTGAAGAACTTAACAAAGAAGCCCAAAAAATATCGAACGAATTAGGTAAATTAAAAGATGAAGACCCTAATTATATTGAAAAAGCCACTCAAACCATTGCATTAGCTGCTCTCAAATATTATATACTTAAAGTCGATCCCGAAAAAAACATGCTTTTTAACCCTAAAGAATCGATTGATTTTGATGGTAATACAGGTCCTTTTATTCTTTATACCTATACACGCATACAATCCCTAATAAGAAAAGCTAAAGAATTAAATATAGATGTCAATACTCCATTATTATGCAATTTGAACGATAAAGAAAAAGAAATAATAAAAATGTGCCTCGAAAGTCACCATATACTTGACGAAGCAATTGAAAAATACAGCCCCGCCCGAATAGCCAATTATGTTTATGCACTTTGCAAAGAATATAATCAATTTTATCAACAATGTCCTATACTTAAAGAAGAAAATACACAAACTCGTAACATGCGACTTATTATATCAGATAAAGTAGCTGAAATAATTAAATACTTACTTTCTATTTTAGGAATTAACGTTATTGACAAAATGTAAATTTTGTTGTAAGTTTGTAAAAATCTTTAATCAAAATAAGCTATGAAATAGCCATGAGAATAAATTCACAGCAACCGAAAATGAAATTATCACTCACAAATAAGCCTTGCTCTTTATTCGAATGGCGTATTCCATGTGACCTTAATTTAAAAATTAAAAAATAATTACACATGAAAAAAATCAGTTTTTTATTATTGGCCTTAATAAGCCTTTCGGCTTGTAAAAAAGATTCAAAAATTAACGATATAATAAACCCTACGGCTTCATTTAGCTGTAAAATAAACAATGTATCGTGGACAGCTATTACTCGAGTTACCAGAAAACAAGGAAATACATTTATCATAAGCGGCACTGGTTCATTAGGCAACGATGTACTCAATATTACTACTTTTGGTACAACTGCACAAACTTATCATCTCGATCCTATCAACGGACAAACCCAATTTTCTGCTACTTTCACCATGGATACTAATACAAACGATAGTTTATATCAAGCCGTAAATGGTACCGTAACACTCACATCAGTTGATACAGTTAATAAAAAAATTAGCGGAACATTTAGTTTCCGTTCCAGTAAAGTTATTAACCCACTTTTGTTAAAAGAAGTAACGAACGGAAGCTTCAATAATTTAACCTATACTGAATAATTATAATTATATTTATATGAATTAATAATATCAATTTTTATTTATATCTATTCTAAATTATTTATGCTGTATAATATAGTTATCCATATTTTTTTATTAAACTTTGATAATCAATTTATTATACATCATAAATAAAATTTAATGACTATTCTTTAGTTTCATTTATCATTTTATTCTATATTTTTGCGACACTAAAAAATCAATAACTGTGAACGAAATTGTACTTTATTCATTACTAGCTTTAGGTGGAGTAGCTTTCTTATTTGCTACAGTAATCTTTTTTGTAGAAAAGAAATTCAAAGTAATTGAAGACCCTCGCATCGATCAAGTTCAGGAGATTCTTCCAGGTGCAAACTGCGGTGGATGTGGCTTTGCTGGCTGTCGTAATTTTGCAGAAGCCATTGTAAAAGCAGGAAATATGGAAACATTATTCTGTCCTGTAGGGGGAAACGAAGTAGCCAAAAAAGCTGCAGCAGTTTTAGGCATTGAAGTTAAAGAAAAAGCGCCTCAGGTTGCTGTAATTCGATGCAATGGCACATATTCGAATGCTCCTCAAAAAGTAAAATTCGAAGGTGCTACCAGTTGTGCTTTTGCACACAATTTATACGCTGGCGAAAGTGGTTGCCCATATGGTTGCTTAGGATTAGGCGATTGCGTTAATGCTTGTACATTCGATGCCATATATATAAACCCTAGCAATGGTTTACCTACCGTTATAGAAGATAAGTGTACCGCTTGCGGTGCTTGTGTTAAAGCATGCCCTAGAACTATTATTGAATTACGCAATAAAGGTCCCAAAGGGAAACGCATATACGTTTCTTGTATTAATAAAGAAAAGGGAGCCATAGCACGCAAAAACTGCTCTGTTGCTTGCATTGGATGTGGCAAATGCGTAAAAACTTGTCCTCACAATGCCATAACCCTCGAAGATAATTTAGCTTATATCGATTTCGAAAAATGTAAACTTTGTCGCAAATGCGTGACAGAATGCCCAACAGGAGCAATTTTAGAAATTAATTTCCCTCTCCGAAAAACTGAAGTTAAAAATTCATCAGAAATAGACGCATAAAATGATTGGATTAAAAACATTTCCATTAGGTGGTGTTCACCCGGAAGAAGGTAAATTCACAGCACAAAAAGCCATCGAAATTTTACCTATTCCTGAAAGAGTGTATATTCCTTTATCTCAAAGTCTTGGAGCACCTTCTGTTCCTATTATTAACAAGGGCGACAGAGTTAAAACAGGACAATTGATAGCCAAAGGCGAAGCTTTTATATCAGCTAATATTCATTCATCTGTCACCGGAACAGTTGAAAAAATTGATGAATGGATTGATGCTAGCGGTTATAGAAAAAAAACTATTATCATAAAAACCGAACCCGATGAATGGGAAGAAGGTATTCTACTCAATCATCAATTGAACCCTACCATTACTTTAACCAAAGAAGAAATTATTCAACGTGTAAAAGAAAAAGGTATTGTTGGTATGGGTGGAGCTACCTTTCCAACCCATGTAAAACTTTCTATTCCCCAAGGGAAAAAAGCCGAATATCTAATTATCAATGGCGTAGAGTGCGAACCCTACTTAACTTCAGACCATCGCTTAATGCTCGAAAAAGGTGAAGAAATATTAATCGGCATTCAAATTTTAATGAAGGCCATCGAAGTTAATAAAGCCATTATCGGTATCGAAGCCAATAAAATGGATGCCATTGAACACCTTAGTCAATTAGCCCAAAAATATAAAGGAATAGAAGTTCAAGGTCTAAAATTAAAATATCCCCAAGGTGCCGAAAAACAACTAATTAAAGCATTAGTTAATAGAGAAGTACCTAGTGGAAAACTTCCCATTGAAGTGGGTTGTGTTGTACAAAACGTAGGTACAGCATTTGCAGTTTACGAAGCCATTCAATTTAATAAACCTCTTATTGATAGAGTAGTAACTATTAGTGGTAAAAAATTTAACGGTGGAAATTTTTTGGTACGCATCGGAACCCCTATTCAAGCATTAATTGACCAATGTGGCGGTTTGCCCGAAAATACCGAAAAAATCATCAACGGTGGTCCTATGATGGGTAAAGCTTTGGTTTCAACTGAAGTTCCTGTTACCAAAGGCACATCGGGTATTCTGATATTTACAAACGAAATGAGCCACCGCATGCCTGTTTACTCATGCATTCGCTGTGGTAAATGCGTTTCAGTATGTCCCATGGGACTTGAACCTATATTACTGGAAAAATTAGTTGAAAACAAAAACTGGGAAATGGCCGAAAGCGAACACATCATAGACTGTATCGAATGCGGTTCTTGTCATTATACATGCCCTGCTGGCCGCCCCTTACTCGATATGATCCGTTTAGGAAAAAATAAAGTTAATCAAATAATCAGAAGTAGAGGAAAATAGTTATGAGTACATACGTTTTATCAGGTTCGCCTCATGTTCATGATAAGCAGGATGTTAATAAAATTATGTGGGGAGTTGTTTATGCACTTATTCCTGCCTTATTAGTATCCATTTACTTTTTTGGCTTACCTGCATTCATTACCACATTAATTGCTGTTGTATCGTGCGTTGTGTTTGAATATATCATACAACGTTATATATTCAAATCTTCCGACGTTACCATTAAAGATGGATCCGCTGTTATTACCGGTTTACTTCTTGCTTTTAATGTACCAAGCAGCCTTCCATGGTGGCAAATGATTATTGGCAGCTTAGTCGCTATTGGGGTAGCCAAAATGACCTTTGGTGGATTAGGAAAAAATCCGTTTAACCCAGCTTTAGTTGGTCGTGTATTCATGCTCATTTCGTTTCCAGTTGAAATGACGACATGGCCTAAAGTTGCACCATTAAGCACTTCGTTAACTGATATCGTGACGGGTCCTACTTCGCTCGGTATTGTTAAAGAAGGGTTAATGAAAGGCGAAACACTAAGTCAACTTATGAACAATGTACCCTCATACACCGATATGTTTATTGGTAATATTGGAGGTTCTTTAGGTGAAATATCTGCATTAGCTATTATACTTGGTGGTATTTATATGCTTTATAAAAAAATCATTACTTGGCATATTCCAACAAGTTATATTTTAACAGTTTTCATATTTACAGGAATTTTATGGCTTATCAATCCCGAAAAATATGCTGATCCTATTTTTCATTTATTAGCAGGTGGTTTAATGTTAGGTGCCATTTTTATGGCAACCGATATGGTAACATCTCCCGTCAACTATAAAGCACAAATTATTTTTGGAATTGGATGTGGTATTTTAACTGTATTGATCAGAGTTTGGGGAGCATACCCCGAAGGTGTTTCGTTTGCAATTCTCATTATGAATGCAGTAACACCAATATTAAATAAAACAATAAAACCTAAACGTTTTGGAGGGAAATAAATATGCAAAAATTATCTTCCACATTGCCTAATATGGTTTTGTCATTAACTATTATTTCAATAGTAATGGCCATTGCATTAGGATTTGTATATGAAAAAACAAAAGATCCGATCGCTAAAGGACAGCAAGCCAAAATAACCAGTGCTATTGCCGAAGTTCTTCCTCCCTTCGATAACGATCCTACCCAAAATAAACAACAAATAGAAGGCGATAATCTTGTAATTTATAAAGCAACAAAAGGAGGACAGTGGGTTGGTTCAGCAGTTAAAACTTATTCGCCCAAAGGATTTTCTGGAAATATTGTATTAATGGTAGGTTTTTTGCCTGATGGTACAATTAACAATATTTCGGTAGTTGAACAAAAGGAAACTCCTGGCTTAGGAACAAAAATGAAAGAGCCTAAATTTAAGGATCAATTTAATAATAAAAATCCTGAATCTTTTAAAATATCTGTCAAAAAAGACGGTGGTGATGTAGATGCAATTACAGCAAGTACCATTTCATCACGAGCTTTCTGCGATGCTGTAAACCGTGCTTACGAAGCATTTAAAAAAGGAGGTGCCCAATGAGTGCTTTTAAAGAATTTACCAAAGGTTTTATAAAAGAAAATCCTTTATTTGTTTTAGTTTTAGGAACGTGTCCATCATTAGCTGTTACTACATCAGCAATAAATGGATTGGGCATGGGAATAGCAACCACATTTGTACTTACCATGTCAAATATCTTAATTGCTTTATTAAAAAACTTTATCCCAGATAAGGTTCGTATTCCTGCTTTTATTGTTATAATTGCAACATTTGTAACCATTGTAGATTTGGTTATGAACGCTTATGTACCCGACTTATATAAAGCATTAGGAGTATTTATACCCCTTATTGTTGTTAACTGTATAATTTTAGGTAGAGCTGAAGCTTTTGCTCAAAAAAACAATGTGTTTACCTCATTGCTCGATGGCTTAGGAATGGGACTTGGTTTTACACTGGCTATTTTTGTTATGGGATCCATTCGCGAAATACTTGGCAATGGTTCCATTTTCGACATTAAATTTCTATCACCCGAAGCATCAACCATATTAATTTTTATTATGCCTCCAGGTGCATTCTTAACATTTGGCTATCTTATGTTGCTCATGAATAAATTAAAAGCTAAGTTTAACTAAAAAACGATTTCAACCATGGATATTGTAAATATTATAATATTAGCCTTATTAGTTAATAATGTTGTATTAGCTCAATTTTTAGGAATTTGTCCTTTTTTAGGGGTTTCGCAAAAAACATCGACCTCCATAGGAATGGGAGCTGCTGTTGTTTTTGTTATGACATTAGCCAATCTTGTTACTTATCTAATCTACTATTTTATACTTACACCTATTCATATCGAATTTATGCTCACCATTACGTTCATATTGGTTATTGCTTCACTCGTTCAAATAGTTGAAATCATTCTAAAAAAAGTAAGCCCTGCACTTTACCAAGCTCTTGGTATTTATTTACCTCTTATTACAACAAACTGTGCTGTTTTAGGAACGGCTATCTTAGCTGTTACAAAAAATTATAATTTAATTCAAAGTTTAGTATATGCAATGTCAACTGCATTGGGCTTTACGCTTGCACTAATATTAATGGCCGGTATCCGCGAACAACTTGAATTAACAGGTGTTCCTAAAGCTATGAAAGGGTTTCCTATTGCACTCGTAACTGCAGGATTGCTTTCATTAGCATTTATGGGGTTTGCAGGCTTAGTAAAATAGAATATCTATCAATTTATATTTTGTATAAGCTGTCTCTATTAAGACAGCTTTTTTTATTTTTCATCCAAT
>JABUFC010000051.1 GCA_013314715.1 Bacteroidales bacterium
GTAATTATTTTTTAATTTTTAAATTAAGGTCACATGGAATACGCCATTCGAATAAAGAGCAAGGCTTATTTGTGAGTGATAATTTCATTTTCGGTTGCTGTGAATTTATTCTCATGGCTATTTCATAAATTATGGGTATTTATGCAAATGTATAAAAATTTTTGTTAAGGAGAGAATGAGCAAAAAAAATGTTTATCAAAAAAAATATATTACATTTGTATATTCAAGTTATTTAAAATTTTAAAATGAATAAAGCTTTTTTTTATTTTAATTGGTATTTTATTATTTTTCTCTTTGAAATCGCAAACATTAGAGAATATTTTTGCGGAACAAGATGGCTGACAAAGTAAATATTTTCTATACCATTTCAAATGCTCAACCCGGCCAAACTTTTAAAATTAGCATTTCGTGTATAACCAATGGTAGAAGATTTGTACTAAAAAGCGTTTCGGGCGATATGGGCGACAGCATAACACCTGGTAAATTTAAAAAGTAGTATGGGACGTATTAAAAGATGTTGATGAATTAACAGAAGCCGAATTTATTGTTAGAATCGAAAAAATTAATAACTCCAATGAAATAATAAAAACTCAAAATATCACGTCGCAAAATATTCCCGAAAAGAATGTTAATTAAAACAAGAATGGAACTATGCTTTATACCCTCGATAATTCAATAATTTTTGGTGACGGCAGCAATGGATTAGGAATAGGAATTAACATTATTGGCGTATTCGCTTCAATAAATCCTGTTTTTAAGTTTTCAGTAAGTAGAATTAAAAAAGATTATGTTAATGAACAGTCGATAAATTCACGTTTTATAATTTTTACTTATTCTATTGGTGGAGGGTTCTCTTTAAAAATTACACCTAAACTCAATCCTTTTGTTACATTCAACTATTTGAATTGTAAGTTTGTTGAAGGTGGCGAAGCTTTTATAGTAAGTGGTTCATTTTTCGAAAATAATAATTTGTCGATACCTGGGTGGAGCGCACAGATTGGTACAAATTATATTATTAGAAAACTTTCCATAGGTTTTTCTTTTAGTAAAATCCACCCATCTGAAAGGTTAAGTATAAACGGTAAATCGCAATACTACAATAGTATTTCTCTGTTGTTTGGACTAAAATTTTAATCTTATGACTATGAGAAAAATATGCATATTAATCGTTATTCTTTGCTTTAGCTATAATGTATTTCCTCAAATCGAAGGTTCAACAGGTGTGCAAAAATTTAATATTACAAATCAAAGATCTTTAGAAATTAAAAAAGATACGGTATTCATTGTACAAAAGGATACGGTTGTTATTGAAAAACCGGTTATTGAGCCAAAACCGATTAAAGTTCTTCCTCAAATTGTATGGAATTTACCTGCTGCTACTAATCAAACTACTTCGTTCGAAAACTTTATGGTTGATGTTTGCATTAAATCGTCTAAGCCAATAAAATCGGTATCTGTTTATCAAAATGGAAAATTATTAGAAGAAATACTTTATGGTGCACAGGAATTTCGCTCAGAATGCGACTTTGCTATAAAGAAAAAAATAAAACTTACACTGGGACAGAATACTATAAAAATATTGGCGGTTAATGTAGATACTTTATCAATGTCTGAAGCTAATATTTTTTATAATCCGGTTTCTGGTAAATATTATGCCTTAATAATCGGAGTTGAAGATTATATGGATAATAAAATTAACGATTTGGATCGTCCTGTAAAAGATGCAAGCCAGTTGGTAGAATTGCTCACAAATATCTACACATTTGAAAAAGAAAATATAATTTTTTTAAAGAATCCAACCAAATCTCAAATTATTCAAGCATTATACCAATACCGCTTTAAAATCACCAATGAAGATAATCTAATGATTTTTTATGCTGGTCATGGATACTGGGACGAAGCCATGCAAACAGGCTATTGGCTACCTGTAGATGCACAAAAAGACAATCCTGTTAACTGGTTTTCAAACATAGAGTTACGAGCATATATTAAAGCCATACCAGCCAAACATACGCTTTTGATAGCCGATGCTTGTTTTAGTGGAGGTATTTTTAAAACACGCTCTGCCTTTTCAGAAGCTCCTGCTGCAATAAGCGAATTAATGAAATTGCCCAGTCGCAAGGCAATGACAAGTGGAACAATGACTACGGTCCCTGATAAAAGTGTGTTTATGGATTTTTTACTTAAAAGACTAAGCGAAAATCAAGAAAAATTTCTTCCCACCGAAAAACTTTTTGTTAGTTTTAAAGATGCTGTTATTAATAATAGTTCGGTAAATCAGGTTCCACAGTATGGCGAAATTCGCGAATCGGGTGATGAAGGTGGTGATTTTATTTTTATACATAAATAAAAAGTAACGGATTATTTTTGAATTTAGGCATAAAAAATGTTTTTATAAATAATAAATATTCAGTGTGTTACAGTTTGTCGTTGTGAAATAAAAAAATATAACTTTACTTTGCAGAAAAAAAATTGATGGCAGCAATTCGTCGTACATTCGATATTATAGATCATATTTGTGAGCTGTATCCCTCCAAAATTGATGTTTTTGGTGGTAAACGAAATGGAGTTTGGTTTATTTATTCCTCTCAGTCGTATAAAGAATATGTCGATTGCATTAGTTACTCATTGCTTGAGTATGGTTTTAATAAAGGAGATAAAATATTGAGTGTTTCTTCAAATAAACCCGAATGGAATTTTATGGATATGGCGCTTGCACAACTCGGCATTATTCATATTCCCGTTTACCCGAATATTAACGTTGAAGAATACATTTATATATTTAATCATAGCGATGCAAAAGCAATCTTTGTGGGCGATGATGTTATTTATCAGCGTGTAAAACCGGCTATAGATAAAACTACTTCTATTCAAAAAGTTTTTTGCTTATGGAAAAACGAGTGTTTACACGATTCAAATATTTATGCACTTATTGAAAATGGTCGAAAATTAGCTTCTAAACATCAGCAAACACTAAATTCTATTAAGAAAAGTATAGACATACATGACATTGCAACTATAATATATACCTCTGGGACAACAGGTATGCCCAAAGGAGTTATGTTAAGCCATCAAAATTTAGTTTCCAATGTTATTTCTACTTGTAAAATACAACCGCTCAATTCAAAACATAGAGTATTGAGCTTTTTGCCACTTTGTCATATATACGAACGTATGCTCAATTATCATTTTCAGTATTTAGGAATAAGTATTTATTATGCCGAAAATATTGGAACTATTCCCGAAAACTTACGTGAGATAAAAGTTCATGGTATAACTACAGTACCACGTTTATTAGAAAGTATTTACGATAAAATACAAGCCAAGGGTAAGGACACAGAAGGTATAAAGAAAAAAATTTTTAACTGGGCAGTAAATCTTGCTCTCCGTTACAATTTACATCCTAATTGGGGCTATAGAATAAAACAATTTATTGCCGATGTACTTGTTTATCAGAAAATCAAAAAATCGTTAGGTGGAAATTTAAGAATTATTATATCAGGTGGGGCTGCCATACAGGTTCGATTATTACGTTTTTTCTGGGCTATGGGGATTCAAGTCCTTGAAGGCTATGGGCTAACTGAAACTTCGCCTGTAATTGCAGTAAACGACCCTCATGGTGATAATGTGCGTTTTGGAACCGTAGGACCAATATTAGAAAATGTTCAAGTTAAAATTGCTGAAGATGGCGAAATATTAGTAAAAGGTCCTAATGTTATGAAAGGGTATTATAAAGATGAGAAATCAACAAGTGAGGTTATTGATGCCGATGGATGGTTTCATACGGGCGATATTGGTGAAATAGTTGAAAATAAGTTTTTAAAGATTACCGACCGAAAAAAAGAAATTTTTAAAAATGCTGGTGGAAAGTACATCGCCCCACAAGTTATAGAAAATAAGCTCAAAGAATCAATTTTTATTGAACAGGCTTTTGTTGTTGGTGAAAACGAAAAATATGTTGCAAGCATTATTTCACCTAATTTTAATCATTTACACTTTTGGGCTGTCAAGCATAAGATTCATTATACCAACAATCAGGAATTGATAGAGCATCCATTATTGGTTGACCGTATTGGCGAAGAAATTCAAAAAATAAACGAAACGTTAAGCCCTCATGAACAAATAAAAAAATTTAAAATTGTTGCCGATGCATGGTCGCCACAAACAGGCGAGTTAAGCCCTACACTCAAACTTAAACGTAAAGTTCTGTACGAAAAATATAAAAAACTTCTTTGCGAAATGTATAAATGCTAGATGTTTCTCTTAAGTATATATTTTGTAATTGTAGCAAAAATTGATTTTTCTTTTAATTATTTATTTCTGTATTGAATAGGAATAGTAAGCATTATATTCATTTTTACGGGCGTGTTATTTTGTATAGATGGAATAAATTTTTTGCGTTTCAATAATTCGCTAATTTGTTCGTCGATGCCATAGCCTACTTTTTTAAGAAATACAATGTTTTCGATTAAACTATCGGCTCTAACATCTAAACTTAACATACATTCATCGTTTATAACGTCGCCTTTTATATTCGAAGGCCAGTGAATGTTTTCGTAAATATATTTAATAAGTGCTTGATCGCCACCAGGGAATTGTGCTTCTTGTTGAATGTTTACTTGTTGGTTTGTTTGAGCTAATAATTTTACCGAAATACAAACGCTCATAATAATGATGATAATACATTTGTTCATAAGCTAACGTTTTAAAATTGATTTAATAGTAGGTAATATTTGTCCATAGTTTTGAGGTAAAAGCGTAAAGCCGTCGATGTTAGGTGTAGTATTGTGTTGAATATTAAATGATTGACTCATTAGTTTGATTTGTGGATATTGTTTCTGTAAGTTTTTTAAATATTGGACATCAGATGGGTTTAAATTGGAAGAATTTAGAATAATGATCGAAGCTTTTTCGGGTTTTATTTCCTCAACTTTTTTTATTCGTATAATATTGTTAAACTCAACTTTTAGTATTGAATAAATTTTGTAAAAAATATCATTTCTTTCTTCGAGCAAATATAAGGTTGATGGTTCTAATTTATCTATTGATTGTTGAGTATTGTAAGTTGTGTTTGAGATAATTTCCTTGGGTAATGTAAAAAATACGGTTGTTCCATGATTAAGCTCTGATTCTATCCATATATGGCCATTGAGTTTTTCGATTATCCGTTTGGTAATGGGAAGACCGATGCCCATACCGGGATTGGTTCGTGTCGTTTCGTTTTCTAAAATTCGAAAACGGTTAAAAACTACCGACAATTTATCGTGTTCAATACCAATACCAGTATCTAATACATAAAATTCAAAAAGTTCATCTTTTAATCGACAACCTATTTCGATGCGACCATTTAAGGTAAATTTGATGGCATTAGTTAAAAGTTGAGTAAATGTTTGAACTAAAAGCTTTTTGTTGGTAATAATTTGAAAATCGTAACTGTTACAATTAATTGAAACATCAATATTTTTACGACTTTTGTTTATTTCATTTTTTGTAAAAAAAGCAATTTCATTTAAGAAATTAAAAATATTAATGGTTTCTGGTTTTATAACAATAGTATTTGCTTCGAGTTTAGCAAAATTTACTAAATGGTCGATAGATTGTAAAAGCTTTTGGCTATTGTCTATAATGTGTTGAATAAATTCTTTTTGTTTTTCAGGTTCTAAATTATTTTTTTTAAGAAGTTCGCTAAAACCAATAACTGCATTGAGCGGAGTTCTTAATTCATGTCCAATATTCGATAAAAAAGCGGTTTTTAGTCGATCGCTTTCTTCTGATTTTTCTTTTAATAACTGTGTTTGTTTAAGTATTTTTTGTTGATATATGGCAGCCCCAATGAGGTCGGCAATTTGTTTTAATGCATGTATTTCAGAATTTTTAAATGCTCTGTGTTGATAGCATTCATCAACACCTAAAAAGCCCCACCATTCGTCTTGCATAAAAATAGGAATGAGTATGGCCGATTTTATATTCATATGTTGATGGTAAAAGGCGTATTTCTCATCAGCGTCAATATAGTAAATGTTTCCGGCCGAAAGCTCAAAAAATAGCTCATCGTGTTCGGGAAAGTAAGGCACACATTTTTGGTTGGCAAGTATATTTTGATTTAAATGGTCGATTGTCCATATGGTATTAAATTTCATGCAAATTTCATCTTTGCTATTTACACGATTTTCAATGAGATTGATGCGGCTTGCTTTTATTGCTTTCCCTAAATGAGCTAAAACGTTAAATATATTTTCTTCCCAATTTGTTGAGAATAAAAATTGACGTGAAGCATAAAAAATGCTTTCTATTATTTTTTCGCGTATGTTTAATTCGTTTTCTACTGATTTTAGTTGACTTATATTTTTTACAATGTAAACAACCCCTTTTTCGGTTTCCGAAATTTTTAAAGTATGTTTGCGTATTTGAACGGGTATTATGGCTCCGTCTAAAGCAATCATTTCGTCGTTATGAAAAACTTCTTTATCTGAAGAAATTGACCATTCGTTTGAACGTATGAAAAGAGGATAAAACAACTTATTTTTTAAAAGGTTCATCGAATATTTCGACATTTCGTAAAATGCTTTGTTACAGTATTGTATATAACCAAAACGATTGACAAGTATGATACCATCTGTACTTAAGTTTAGTAAAAGATTTTCGAGTGGATTAAACTTATTTTCAGTTTTTAAAGAATTTAAGTGTTTTAAAAAAATTATGCTATATAATTGAGGATGAATTTTGTTTATAATAAGCTTAAAACTACCAATTAAAAGTGTGTTTGAAAGCTTAACTTCAATTTCTTCGTTAACTTTACCCTGTTGAATAACTTCACTTATTAAGTGCAGCAACGAGTTATCGTTAATGATCTCTTTAAAATTTTGACCCACTTTAATGGTATTGTTAACATTTGGGGCATTGACAATAAGAATTTGAACAATTTCTAATTGTGGGTTAACATTTAATTGAAGTACTAAACTTAAATTTTGATTCATAAGCATCATTAAAACTTCATTTTTTTACGATACTAATGATTAAAAGGTTTAGTTTTTTTTAGGTAATAAGCATTTTTTGTAACATTCGTTTATTTCACCTATTTTTGTCTTTATTTTTTTGATATGGATATTAAAATTTGCGAAGTAAAAACTAGACGTGATATTGAACATTTTGTAAAATTTCCTTTTTCTATTTATAAGGAGAATCCATTTTGGGTTCCACCAATAATTGCCGATGAGGTTAAAGGTTTAATGCCTGAACATAATCCTGCATTTAGACATTGTAAAGCAAAGTTTTGGTTAGCCTTCGACCAGCATAAAATTGTGGGGCGAATAGGTGCTATTATCAATTATGATTACAATAAAAAAATGCAACAAAACGTGGGACGCTTTAGTCGTTTTGAGTGTGTAAATAATATTGAAGTAGCTTCATTGTTGTTGCAAACTGCTGAAGAATGGCTAAAAAGCGAAGGCATGGAAATAGTTATGGGTCCACTTGGCTTCAATAACCTCGATCATCAAGGAATGCTGGTTGAGGGTTTTGATCATATTCCTTCTATCGCTTCTGAATATCATATGCCTTATTATCACGAGTTTTGTGAACAATTGGGTTATGTAAAAGAAATTGACTGGGTTGAATTTCGCTTAACAGTGAAGGATATTCCAGAAAAAGCATTAAAGATGAATGAACTCATAAAACAACGCCATAAACTTAATGTTTTAAGCTTTAATAATACCAAACAATTGCTCCCATATGGCAAACAAATCTTTAAAGTGTTAAATGCTGCATTTGCAGAGCTTTTTAGCGTTGTCGCTTTTGACGATGAAATGGTAAACTATTTTGTAAATCGGTATATAAAATTATTAAATCCTAAGTTCGTGAAACTTATTGAAAATGAACATAAAGAAATTATAGCTTTTATTATTGGTTTGCCTTCGCTATCCGAAGCTTTTCAGAAAGCAAACGGGAAATTATTTCCCTTTGGTTTTTGGCATATATTAAGAGCCATAAAGCACCCTCAAGTGGTTGATTTAATGCTTACTGGAATAGAGCCATCATATCAAAGTAAAGGTGTATCTGCTATTTTAATAACCGAGCTTCAGAAAACGATGCTCGAACATGGTGTAAAATATGCCGAGACCACTGGAATATTCGAAACCAATCACGAAGCAATAAATCATTGGAAAAGCTATGAACATATTCAGCATAAGCGTAAACGTTGCTACAAAAAGAATTTAAGTTAATTTATGTCTTTAAAAGGATATATAAAATTAAAAATTGGATCTTTGTTGTTGTCGAAACGAGCGACAAAAGTAGTGAGAGCAAAGGCGTTTTCAAATTTTGAAACAGCTCGAAATATTGCTGTTTTATTTGATGCAACCGATACAGATAATAACACTTGTGCCCGATTTCTTACTAATTTTTTTATTGAAAATAAAATAAGATTTAGAGCTTTAGGATTTGCTAAACCTTACGACGTAGAAGATACCACATCGGCTTATTCTAATACTTCGTTTTTTACAGAAAAAAGTTTCGATATTACAGGATTCCCAATAGAAGAAGGGCTAGATGATTTTATACGTACTGATTTTGATATTCTTATTAATATTTGTTTTAAGCAAAATTATTTTATAAATTCAGTAATCGCCTTTTCGGTAGCCAAAATGAAGTTAGGACTTAGGCAAAATGATGTTGGTTATTACGATTTTATGATAGACTTAAATGATGACCCTTTTAACTGTGAATTGTTTATAGAGCAACTAAAACATTATTTAAAAATAATAAAAACCTAAAATTATGAACGAAATACGAGGAACTGGTGTAGCACTTATTACACCCTTCGATAAAGATAAAAATATTGACACTCCGGCATTGATAAAATTAGTAAATTATGTTATAGATGGAGGAGTTGATTATTTAGTTGTAATGGGGACCACCGCCGAAAATCCTGTTTTATCGAACGATGAAAAGAAGCTCGTTTTAGAAACCGTTATTGCTGCAAATGGCAACAGAAAACCTATCGTTTTTGGTATTGGGGGCAACCATTCTACAAAAGTTGTTGAAGAAATAAAAACAATGAATAATTACCCCGATATTGTTGCATTTTTGTCGGTTACGCCTTATTATAATAAACCGAATCAACAAGGTTTATATGCACATTTCGAAGTTTTAGCTCAAGCTTCTAAAAAGCCCATTATATTGTATAATGTCCCTGGTCGAACTGGTGTTAATATGTTGGCTAGCACGACCTTACGTATAGCTCACAATTTTAGCAATATTGTTGCCATTAAAGAAGCTTCGGGCTCAATAGAGCAAATAATGGAAATAATAGAAAAAAAGCCAGATTCGTTTATGGTTATTTCGGGTGACGATGCTCTTACTCTTCCATTAATAGCTGTTGGCGTTGAGGGTGTTATTTCGGTTGTTGCCAATGCTATCCCCAAACACTTTTCAAACATGGTTCGATGGGCCTTGAGTGATAATTACAAAGAGGCTAAAAACATACATTACCAAGTACTTGAGTTTTGTCGTTTAGCATTTGCCGAAGGTAATCCTGTCGGTATAAAAAATGCATTGGCACAATTAAAAATCATTCAAAATGAATTTAGGTTACCTTTAGTTCCTGCTAGCGAAGCCTTAAGTGCTAAAATTTATAATTGGCTAAATAATAATATGGTATAACTGTCAGAAAATCAGACGTATTAATATTTGTCAGTTGTTGCAAAATGTTAGCTTTATTTTATACGGCATTCATAAAAAAATAAAAAACGTCATTAAAAATTACTTTATTTTTGCAATACAATTGTTTTCATAGTTTGTTGTATTTGGGTTAATGAAATGGGTGTTTACTTTGTGTAAGCACCCTTTCAATTTTTATACATTGGTTTTCAAATAAAAAATCACCAAATTTGCCAACAAATTTATTTTTTTTGTGGTTAAGTTTTTAATTATTCGATTTAGTTCAATTGGGGATATCGTACTTACAACTCCAATTGTTCGTTGCCTAAAAAGCCAGGTTGACGGTGTTGAAATTCATTATTTAACAAAATCAGCCTTTAGTGGTCTTTTAAAAGATAATCCATATATAGATAAATTATTGGTGTTGCAACCGAAGTTATCTGATACGATTGAAGAAATTAAAAGTGAATCGTACGATTATATTATCGATTTACATCATAATTTAAGAACAGCGATTATAAAGAATCGAACTCATATTTTAAGCTTTGCTTTTCCCAAGCTAAATATTAAAAAATGGTTGTATGTTTATTTTAAAATTAACAAATTACCATCGGTACATGTTGTAGATAGATATTTCGAAACGGTAAAAATATTTGATGTTCATAATGATGGTAAAGGGTTAGAATTGTTTTTATCGCCCAACGATGAAAAAGTTCTTGCGGAGTTACCTGCTTATTTGCATCAAGGCTACCTTGCTGTTGTTGTTGGAGCTAAACACGTTACTAAACAAATGCCGCCATCGTTATTAATTTCGATATTAGAAAAAATAAATTATCCGATTATTTTATTAGGTGATATAAATGACAAAAAAATAGCGGATGAAGTTATGCTTAAACTTCGACGAAGCGATGTTTTTAATGCTTGTGGAAGTTATTCTATTATGCAATCGGCAGCGATTGTAAAACATTCAAAGGTTGTTTTAACTGGCGATACAGGTTTAATGCATATAGCTGCTGCATTTAAAAAAAATATTGTATCCGTTTGGGGCAATACGGTTCCTGCTTTTGGTATGTATCCATATTTAGGCATCAATCAATATAAAGTTTTTGAAGTTAACGATTTACCTTGTCGTCCATGTAGTAAATTAGGTTTTAATCAATGTCCTAAAAAGCATTTTAAATGTATGATGAGTCAAAATATACAAGGTATAGTAAATAGTTTACTAGAATATTATGAAAAACAGTCATGACATAGAAATAATGTCGCCTGTGGGTTCGTACGAGACACTGATGGCGGCTATTCAGGGGGGCGCACAATCGGTTTATTTTGGTGTTGGAAAGCTCAATATGCGTTCGGCATCGACCTATAATTTTAGTATCGACGATTTAGAAAATATAGTAGCTATTTGTAACGAACACCGAGTAAAAGCATATTTAACTGTTAATACAGTAATCTACGATGGCGAAATGGACGAAATGCGAATTTTAGTAAATAAAGCCAAAGCTACTGGGATACATGCCATAATAGCTACAGACTTAGCTGTACTTCAATATGCTCAAAAAGTGGGAATTGAAATACATGCTTCCACACAATTAAATATTAGCAATATAGAAGCAGTTCGTTTTTTTGCTCATTACTGCGATGTTATGGTGCTTGCTCGTGAACTTACTATTTCACAAACGGCAGCTATATGTCGTTTAATAGATGAAGAGAACATAGTAGGCCCCTCGGGTAAAAAAGTGCGTATTGAGCTATTTGTACATGGTGCTTTGTGCATGTCTATAAGTGGGAAATGTTATTTGAGTTTGCACGAAAATAATCATTCTGCCAATAGAGGTGCATGTTTACAAAATTGTCGACGTACGTACACGGTTACAGATAAAGAAACCGGATATCAGCTCGATATCGAAAACGAATATATTATGTCGCCAAAGGATTTATGCACCATTCATATTCTTGATAAAATTTTGGATGCCGGTGTGAGTGTATTAAAAATTGAGGGTAGGGCAAGGGCTCCCGAATATGTTAAAACAGTTACACAATGTTATCATGAAGCAGTTAATGCTTATTTTGATGGAACTTATTCACAAGATCGCATAGCCGAATGGATAGGTCGATTGAAGCAAGTATATAACAGAGGTTTTTGGACGGGTTATTATATGGGCGAACGCTTAGGCGAATGGAGCGAAAATTATGGTAGTAGTGCTACTAAGCAGAAGGTGTATGTTGGAAAAGTTACTAATTATTTTAAAAAGATGGATGTTGCTGAAATTCTCATTGAAACAAAGGAAATTGAAATAGGTCAGCAAATACTCATAATAGGTCCAACAACAGGTGTTTTAGAACATACCATTACGGAAATAAGACTAGACGACAAAGCAGTTAATAAAGCAGTAAAAGGCGAACGATGCAGCATTTATTTACCTATGATAGTTCGCAAAAACGACAAGGTATATGTATGGATTGATCGTTAAGAATCTAATTTAAGTACGGCTAAAAAGGCAGATTGTGGTACTTCTACCGTACCAATTTGACGCATACGTTTTTTGCCTTTCTTTTGTTTTTCAAGCAATTTACGTTTGCGAGTAATGTCGCCTCCATAGCATTTGGCTGTTACGTCTTTACGAACGGGTTTAATGGTTTCGCGGGCAATTATTTTGCTTCCGATAGCAGCTTGAATTGCAACTTCGTATTGCTGACGCGGTATAAGTTCTTTAAGTTTTTCACAAATTCTACGTCCAAAAGGATAAGCATTATCAAAATGAATGAGGGTAGAAAGGGCATCTACCTGTTCACCATTAAGTAAAATGTCTAATTTAACAAGTTTAGCTGGCTTATAATCGAGTGGATGATAATCGAACGATGCATAACCTTTTGAAATACTTTTGAGTTTATCGTAAAAATCAAATACAATTTCGGCTAAGGGCATTTCGAAAATGATTTCAACTCTATCGGTAGTAAGATAATTTTGATTTTTTAAAACACCACGTTTATCGATACATAATTTCATTATGGCACCAACAAATTCAGATTTGGTAATAATTTGTGCTGTAATATAGGGTTCTTCAATATGATCAATAGCCGTTACAGGTGGCAAGCCTGAGGGGTTATGAACTTCAATAACTTCATTTTTTGTAGTATAAACCTTATACGAAACATTGGGTACGGTGGTAATAACGTCCATATCAAATTCTCGGTCGAGGCGTTCTTGTACAATTTCCATGTGGAGGAGTCCTAAAAAACCTCCTCTAAAGCCAAATCCCAATGCTGCACTCGATTCAGGTGTGAAAGTAAGCGATGCGTCGTTGAGTTGAAGTTTTTCGAGCGACGATCGTAAATCTTCGTAATCGTCAGCATCGACAGGGTAAATACCTGCAAATACCATAGGTTTAACGTTCTCAAACCCAGCAATTGCTTCTTTGCATGGATTATCAACATGTGTAATGGTATCACCAACTTTAACCTCTCGCGCATTTTTAATTCCAGATATGATATAGCCTACATTACCAGCAGAAATTTCGTTTTGCGGGAGTAGATTTAATTTTAGCACTCCAATCTCGTCGGCATCATAGTCGGCACCGGTATTTACAAATTTTACATGATCGTGGGTGCGAATGGTTCCATTGATGACTCTAAAATATGCAATAATTCCGCGAAATGGATTGAAAACAGAATCGAAAATGAGAGCTTGTAAAGGAGCGTTGGGATCTCCATTGGGCGCGGGTATGCGTTCAATAATAGCGTTTAAAATGCTTTCTATGCCCATTCCTGTTTTGGCGCTGGCTTCAATTATTTCTTCGCGTTTGCATCCAAGTAAATCTACAATTTGGTCTTTAACATCTTCGGGCATAGCAGCGGGCATGTCCATTTTGTTAAGTACCGGTATTACTTCAAGATTGTGGTCTATAGCTTGGTATAAGTTTGATATGGTTTGTGCTTGTATGCCTTGTGTTGCATCTACTACAAGCAGTGCTCCTTCGCACGATGCAATAGCACGCGAAACCTCGTAGCTAAAATCGACATGACCAGGAGTATCAATAAGGTTGAGAATGTATTTTTGACCGTTATAGTTGTATTCCATTTGAATAGCATGGCTCTTTATAGTAATGCCACGTTCACGCTCTAACTCCATATCGTCAAGTACTTGCTCTTGCATTTGCTTGCCTGTAATGGTGCCGGTAAACTCAAGCAAACGGTCGGCTAATGTACTTTTTCCATGATCAATGTGAGCAATAATACAAAAGTTGCGAATGTGTTTCATGCGATATTTAATATTTGGAGGCAAAGATAATGGAAAAGTGCTAAATTTAAAAACGACTTAAAACATAAGGGTTGCTTATCAATGAAAAAAAGTGTTATTTTTTATAAAGTTCAATTATTTTAGTTATGTTTTTTTGAATATCATCGTTAGCATTGAGCCAATGTATGTTAATGCCTCTTCGTTGCATACCTCTAAAGTATGTCATTTGTCGTTTTGCAAACTGATGGATGGCCGTCTCGAGTTTAGTAAAAAATGTATCGAACGAATAATATCCCAATAAATATTCGGTAATGTATTTATATTCTAAACCGTAATAAATTAAATCATTGGCACTTATGCCTTGTTGAAGCAAGTTGCGTACTTCGTCAATCATGCCCTCGTCGATACGTTGTTTTAAACGTTGGGTAATTTTTTGTCTTCTTATTTCTCTATCTATGTCTAAGCCAATAGTGAGGCTATTTAAAGAGGGATATGTTGGGGAATTAAAATAATGTTGTTTATAATATTCTTCGATTTCGATGGCACGAATAGCTCTTTTTTTAGTATCTACATCCGTTTTATTATGTAGTTTTTTGTATTGTGCCAATATTTGAGTTAGTTCTTCTAAACTGAACTGTTCAAGTTTTTTACGTAAATCAGTATTTTCGGGTACTTCTAAAAGATTATAGTTTCGCAAAATGGCTTCGATATACATGCCCGATCCACCGCATAGAACAGGTATAGCCTGATGTTGTTTAATTATTTTGTATGCAGCAAAGAAATCTTGTTTGTAACGATACACGTGATATTTTTCGCCGGGTTCTACAATGTTTATAAGGTGATAAGGGATGTGTTTGCCATTTACGATGTATTCGTTTAAATCTTTACCCGTGCCTAAATCCATTTGTTTATATACTTGTCGGCTATCGGCGCTAATAATTTCGCCTCCTATGGTATAACATAAGTGAGTTGCTAATTTAGTTTTACCACATGCTGTTGGGCCTAATATAGTGATGATATCGAAAGCCATTTTTATACACCATTATGTTCATCGGGTAAATATTTTTTGGTAATGTATCGAACTGGGAAACGCGAAGTTAAATAGCCAATACTTATAACAGCTATAGCAATAATGAATATATCGAATGGTCGAACTTCTACCGGATAAGCTTGAACAATAAAAGCATCGGGCGATGAACCTTCCATTGGTATAATGCCAAAATAATATTGTAAAAAGCAGAAAATTAAACCTAAGACCAGACCCGAAAATGTGCCAATAATGGCAATGAGCCACCCTTCGATGAGAAATATTTTTTTTATGCTTTTAAGCGAAAAACCAATACTTTGAAGTGTATTGATATCTTCTTTTTTTTCGATAATGAGCATAGTAAGCGATGAAGTGATGTTAAAAGAAGCAATAAGTAATATGAGTAAAAGAATTAGGAAAATAATAACTTTTTCAGATTTCATGATTTGATAAATCAATTGGTGTTGTTCAAAGCGGTTTTTTACATTAAAATTGGGTCCTAAGGTTTTTTGTAGTAATGTTTCAATTTTTGATATGTCGTTGCTGTTTTTTAATTTAATTTCAATAGATGAGACTTCGTTTTGGTAATTAAATAATTCGCGGGCAAACGAAATAGGTACGATTACAAAATTGTCCATCTCGGGGTCGATGCTGTATATGCCTACCGGATAAATGGGTTTCATAACAAAGGCATTATCGGGGCTTGTGCTGATGTCGGTTAAGCGATTGGGTGCATAAATGCTTAAAGGTGCAGTAAAATTAAGGCTTATAGATAGATAGGCAGAAACTCCCATGCCAATAACGGCAACAGGGCGGTTTTGAAAAATTAAACTAAAATGCCCGTTTGTCATCATGGTATCTAAACCTGTCATATCGGCATAGTTTAAATCTACTCCTTTAATGGTGAAGGGATGATATATATCGTGGTACTTAACGAGGGCGGTTTCTTCGATAGTAAAAGCATAACGGTCAATATCATCGAGACTTTTAAGTGTAATCATAAAATTATGATCAGGGACAAAGGTTTTAGCATAAACGGGGGTGATTTTTAAATCAGGGTCAAAAGCATTAAAACGATTAATAATAAGCGATTCTAAACCATTAAAAATAGAAATAATAATAACAAGAGCCATTGTTCCAATAGCAAAACTGGCACCCGTTATAGACGAAATAATGTTGATAATGTGTGTCGTTTTTTTGGAGGTTAAATAGCGGCGTGCTATGAAAAGATGTATGTTCATGGTTTATTTTTTTAGCAGTTCTTCGATGCGTTGACTATATTCGAGCGAATCATCTATAAAGAAAGCTATTTCGGGGATCGATTTTATTTTATTTCGGATGCGTTGACCTAAAGCATGCCGAATTATTTTTTTATTTTCTTCAACCAGATTAAATATGTTTTCGGGCTTTTGTTTTAAATCGTATATGCTAAGGTAAACTTTTGCTAACGATAAGTCGGGGCTCATACGTACTACGGTAACAGTAATTAAAGCTCCTTCGAACAAAGCATGAGATTGTTGTTGAAAATACTCGCTTAGTTCGCGTTGTACCATACGTGCTACTTTTTGTTGTCGAATGCTTTCCATAGGTTAATCAAATTTAATGGCTTTAACAGGTTCAATTTTACTTATAAGTGTAGAAGGAATGAGTAAAAACAATATTGTTATAAAAACTACGGCTCCATTTAATAATAATACTTGCCATAGTTCTATTTTCATAGGTACGTAATCGATATAATACGATACTTTATCGAGATGAACAAAATGATATTTGTTTTGAAAATAATAAAGTAGTAACGATAAAATGTTGCCGATAAAAAGCCCTACAAAAATGTAAACAAAACTAAGATAAATAAATATTTTGCGAATATTTGCATCAAAAAAACCAATTGCTTTTAAGATACCAATCATATGAATACGTTCAAGTATAAGCACCAACAACCCAGATATTATATTGAAGCCAGAAATAATCATCATAAGCAATAATATTACCCACAAATTAGTATTAAATAAGCCAATCCAATCGAAAATGTAGGGGTATCGCTCTATGACGGTGGTTACCTTGAGTTTAGTACCGTCGGTTTGAAATTTTGAGCCTACCATCGAAAAAATTTGTTGTTTAATGTTATTGACAGAATCGAAGTTATGAATGTTTATTTCGTATCCACTAATTTGATTGGATTGCCAATCATTTAGTTTTTGAACATGCCGTAAATCAACAAATACAAACATGTTATCAAAATCTTCGAGCATGGTTTCATATATACCACATACTTTAAATTTTCTCATTCGAGGAGGGTTTTGAATAAAATAGAGATATACTGGATCGCCAATTTTGAGTTGTAACAATTGGCTTATTTTTTTTGAAATGACAATTTGATTTGACTTTGTACTATCGTTCAACGCTAAAGGAGAGCCTTCGACCATGTTTCTTTTTAAAAACGACCAGTCAAAATCTTTGTAAACTCCTTTTAGCACAACACCGTGTAATGTAGTCTGGGCTTTAATAATTCCTGGTTTAGTAGCATAAAGTTGAATATTACGAATTCCTTTAATTTTTTGTAATTGGTTTATATCGTATGATGAAATAGTTATGGGTTTTGTTTCGTAAGAATAATTTGCATCATAATTATTAATAACAATATCGGTTGCAAATCCTGATACTTTATGCTTAATTTCTTGTTTAAAGCCTACTACTACCGATATTGAAATGAACATAACTAAAAAGCTAATAGCTATTCCGATGATATTAAAAATGCTAATGGGTTTCGATATCCGATGCGAGGTTGATGATCTGAATAAAATTTTACGTGCTATGAATGAAGCTATATTCATTTTTGTAGAATTATCTTTTTATTTTTGCAAAGTTATCGATATAATTTGAATCTAAAAAGCTTTGCAAAACTAAAATAAAACAACAGTATTCGTTAAAGCGATTAAAAAATCAATCTTTTTATTCAATAATTTTTAGATTGCTTCTATATGTTCGTAATGATGAAAAAGAAGTTTTACAAATGTCTCATTTTGGACATTTTTAACCTAAGTAGGATGAATAAAATTCAATCAGGTCAATAAAACTAGTAATATTTTTAGAAGAATAAACTCTACACCCACCGTCATACCGAGCTTGTCGAGGTATAACCATACGCAAAACTAAATGGGCAATGGGGTCATTCTTCGACAAGCTCAGAATGAAGAGAGAAAGGTTGGACTCGACCAAAAAAGAAGTAATCAATATTTTAAAGATGAAGTAATA
>JABUFC010000052.1 GCA_013314715.1 Bacteroidales bacterium
GCTACAACTGGAGTACCGGTGCAACGACCGCCGCTGTAACCGTAAATCCGGCTTCAACAACGACTTATACAGTAACTGTAACCAACGCCGCCGGTTGTACCGCAACCGCCAATGCAACGGTAACGGTCAATGCTTTACCGACAGCCGCGATAACCCCTGCAAGTGCAACTATCTGTGCAGGTGGTAGCACCACCTTAACCGCTAGTGGTGGCAGCAGCTACAACTGGAGTACCGGTGCAACGACCGCCGCTGTAACTGTAAATCCAGCTTCAACAACGACTTATACAGTAACTGTAACCAATGCTGCTGGTTGTACCGCAACCGCCAATGCAACGGTAACCGTCAATGCTTTACCGACAGCTGCGATAACCCCTGCAAGTGCAAGCATCTGTGCCGATGGTAGCACCACCTTAACCGCCAGTGGTGGCAGCAGCTACAACTGGAGTACCGGTGCAACGACCGCCGCTGTAACTGTAAATCCAGCTTCAACAACGACTTATACAGTAACTGTAACCAATGCTGCTGGTTGTACCGCAACCGCCAATGCAACGGTAACGGTGAATGCTTTACCCGTTGTAAATGCTGGAGCTGATGTTTCTATTCCATTTGGTACGAACACTACATTGAATGGTTTGGCTTCTGGTGGATCTGGTTTCTATAATTTTGCTTGGGATCCTGCTGCTTTAGTTGTAAATTCAACCAATGCTACAACAGCAACAGTTAATTTGAATTCTACAACTACATTTACTTTAACTGCAACCGATCAAGTAACTGGATGCTCATCAACCGATCAAGTTGTTGTTACTGTTACAGGAGGCCCATTAACAATTAATTTAACTGCTACTCCAAATATTATTTGTAATGGTAGTACGAGCCAATTAATAGCAAATGTATCTGGAGGAAGTGGTACTTATACATATAATTGGAGTTCAAATCCTAATGGATTTAGTTCAAATATTTCAAATCCTATTGTTGCTCCAACACAGACTACAACATATACAGTAACAGTTAATGATGGATTTAACGATGTTGTTGGTACTATAACTATTACAGTCAATCCATTGCCTGTAGCAGATGCAGGTACAGATATTTCTATTTGCGAAGGTGAGTCAGCTAATTTATTAGCTTCAGGTGGTGATTCATATCTCTGGAGTACCAATGAAAACACTGCAGCAATTACTGTTAGTCCAACAGTTACAACAATTTATACTGTTACTGTAACATCTACGGATGGATGTTCTGCTACCGATAATGTTACTGTTATTGTAAATCCTATTCCAGTAATTACTTTAACTTCTAACACAACTATATGCGAAGGAAGTAGTATTACATTGACGGCCACAGGTGGTGATAGTTATTTGTGGAGTACGAGTGAAAATACCGCTTCAATTATTGTAACTCCAGCAATTACTACAACATATGATGTTACTGTTTCAAATAGCTATGGCTGCTCTACTTTAGGTAGTGTAACTGTAACTGTGAATACTTTACCAGTAGCTGATGCTGGTCAAGATGTTGCTATTTGTATTGGTAATAATGCTGTTTTAACTGCCAATGGAGGTGTTTCATATGAATGGAATACTGGATCTAATACTAATTCAATAACAGTATCGCCTACTACCAACACAACCTATAGTGTAACAGTAACAGATGCAAATGGTTGTACAAATGTAGATGATGTTGTTGTTAGTGTTAATCCTTTGCCTGTTGCAGATGCCGGCTCAGATGTAGCAATCTGTCAAGGTCAATCAGCAACACTTACAGCTAATGGAGGTGTATCATATTTATGGGGAACAAATGATAATACCCAAACGATTACTGTAAGTCCTACTACTACAACCTTATATTATGTTACTGTTACAGATGCTAATGGTTGTGAGGCAAGCGACTATGTAACGGTTATAGTAAATGAAGTACCGAGCGTTGTTATCAATGTTACCAATACAGTTTGTGGTGGTGCAACTGGTACAGCAGAAGCTTTTGTAAGCAATGGCACCGGTAATTATACATACTTATGGGATGTAAATGCTGGTAGTCAAACAACCGCTTTAGCTACTGGTTTAGCAGCTGGAGTTTACTCATTAACTGTAAACGATGGCAATTGTTCAACTGTTGCTCAAGCTGAAATACTTGAAGATGGAGCTCCTGTTATGTCACTTACTGCATCTGCAGATACTATTTGCTTAGGTCAAACAGTAACATTAACAGCGACAGGTGCTAATGATTATACATGGTCTCCTGCAACTTATTTAAGCGCTACAACGGGTTCTAATGTTGATGCTACACCTGATCAAACCATAACTTATACTGTTACTGGTACTAATGGAGCATGTTCGGCAACAGAATCTATTACTATTACAGTTATTCCATTGGCACAAGCAGCATTTACTTATACAGATTTAGGTATGGGACAAATTCAATTTACCGATGCTTCTGTTAATGCAGATTCATGGACATGGGACTTTGGTGATGGTAATACTGATAATAATCAAAACCCAATGCATACATATACCGTTGATGGAATGTATAATGTACAGTTAATCGTAGCCAATGCTTGTGGTTCTGATACTGCTAGTCAAAACATCAATGTAATTATTGATAATGTTGCTGTTATCAATAGTGAACTAAGCTTAAGTGCTTATCCTAATCCCAACAATGGTAAGTTTAATTTGAATTTATCATCGTCCTATACGGGTAAGATAACAGTTACTGTTTACGATGAAAATGGTCGTAGGGTAGTCACTACCGATATGAACAAAGTTTCTTCCAAAATGCAAATTCCTATGGATTTAAAGAATGTTTCAAAAGGAGTTTATAGAATAACTGTTCAAATGGGAGAAAAACTTGTTTATGCTAATATGGTAATTGATAGACTATAATAAGTATTAACATTATAAAAAAAGCCATCATTAAGATGGCTTTTTTTATTTTAAAATATATAAATAAATAAAATTGCACAATAAAAAAATAGACATTATTTAAATCATATTAAAAAAATATTTTGAAGTTTCGACTTTTTTTTCTTACTTGCATATTCATTTGTCAAAAATAATATTATGGTGTTTTACAGGATTTTACGAATAACAGCCGTGCCTGTTTTTAGTTTATTTGCACTTGCAATGTTGTTTTCTTCGTGTGGAGGAGACACAAAAGACGATCAAGTAGAAGATAAAATTGCAAATAGCATTGATTCGAATGCATCTACTTTAGTAAAATTTGACAATACTTTATTTAGTATGCCTTCGCCCTACGAAATAGCTTTTTTAGTTAAAAGGGCAAATCTTACTTATAATAAAAATATGCTAAATCCTTACAACAAATCACATAATTATGTTACAAACTTTGATAAAGCGTTAAATATGGGTATTTATGGTTCTGATTTAGGATATTTAACACTTTATGAACAAAACTCTGATGCTATTCAGTATTTTTCTGTTGTTAAAATTTTATCTCAAGAACTTAATATTGAAAATGCTTTTGATAAAAAAACGGTTAATCGAATTGAAAGTAATATAGGTAATAAAGATTCTTTAATGTACATTGTTTCAACCTCATACAGAAAAGCCGATCAATATTTAAAAGATAATAATAGAAATGATATTGGTGTATTGGTTTTGGCAGGAGGTTGGATAGAAAGTACCTATATGCTCACACAATTGGCAAAACAAGCTAATAAGCCAGAAATTCTTACGCGAATAGCAGAGCAAAAACATCCTTTAGATAACCTTATTAAATTATTATCGCCCTATTATAATACATCTAAAGAATATGCTGAGTTAACCGATCAACTTATTGATCTAGCATATGATTTTGACGGTATTGATGTTTCATATACTTATGCACCACCCACAGTTGATGAGAAAAATAAACTTACTGTTATTAATAGTAAATCACAAGTTAATTTTACCGATCAACAACTAAAAACGATTACAGAAAAAATTGAAAAAATAAGAAATAATATTGTAAAATAATAAATATATATATTATGAAAAGGCTAAAACTTTCTATATTCTTTTTCTTAGTGATAATTATTCGCGGATCATTATCGGCTCAGAGCGATGTCACTCTTTCTCTTTGCTCTAAATATATTGTTCCTCCATATATATCAGATGGACAAGTCTATAAAGCGCTTATAACGGGCGATGAAATTGCTGAATTTCATGTTACTTTTTATGGTGGAACAGTTTATCGTATTGCTGCTGCCACGGGACAAACCGAAGGTAATCTCATCTTTTCACTTTATGATAAAGAACGTCATTTATTATTTTCTAATAGAGATTATAAAAATTCAACCTATTGGGATTTTAAGTTTACGTCGACTATTGATTGCATCATAGAAGCTGAATTAGATCCTTCTGCTCGTAGTGGGTCGGGATTAGTAAATATGCTCATAGGTTTTAAACAACAATAATATAGAAATGCTTAAAAAATTTAACACAAGGGCATTGTATTTATTTGCAATGCCTTTTTTTATTAAAAAAAGTGTTTTATGAGTGAAAGAATATTAAAAGCTTTAATGCAGCTTTTTGCAATTATTGCTCGACCAGATAGTAATTTAGCTGAGCGTAGATTAGTTGTAGGTTCGTTTTTAAAACAACAATTAAACACTGAGCTTGTTAACGAATATCTCGAAGTATTCGATGATTTTTATCGTCAATACCAAGTAGCAGACGAAGATTCGACCAAAAAAAAGAAACGTATTGCAGGAAGTTCAGTTAAAGTTCTAAAAATATGCACTGCAATTAACGAAGAACTGACTGTAAAACAAAAAGTAATTGTACTTACACGTTTATTTGAATTTATTAAATCCGATTCTGAAGTTATTTCAGATCAAGAAATTGAATTTGTCGAAGCTGTTTCTGATACATTCTTAATTCCACACGAAGAATTTGTTCGTTTAAAGGCTTTTATTTTATACGACTATAACACTATACCAAATTCTTCAAGGATTTTATTGGTAGATAATAATCAAAATTTTGAGCATCCTAAGGTAAAGCATTTATATAGAGAAGCTTTCGAAGGTCAAATACGTTTTTTTCATATAAGAACAGCTAACCTTTATTTATTTAGATATTTAGGAACCAAAGAGTTGTTTTTAAATAGTCAGCTTATTCAACACGAAAAGGTATATGTTTTTACTCCTGGTGGCACACTTCGTGCTTCAACCAAATTCGCACCTATTTATTATTCGGATGTTATTGCAATTTTTAACGAACAACTTTCTGATTCAAAGGTTATTTTTGAAGCAAAAGATATAGAATATCGTTTTAAAGGTGGAGAAATTGGCATTCATAAGATGTCGTTTTTTGCTGAGTCGGGCAATATGGTTGGGATTATGGGAGCAAGTGGAGCTGGTAAAACAACCTTGCTTAATGTATTAAATGGTAGTTATCCGCCTACCGAAGGCGATGTGCTTATAAATAATTTAAGTATATACGACGAAAATAATAAAGAATTAGAAGGATTAATTGGGTATGTTTCGCAAGATGATTTGTTAATTGAAGATTTAACGGTATTTCAGAATTTATATTACAATGCTAAACTCTGTTTCGATAATTTAAATGAATTTCAAATTATTCGATTAGTTTTAAAAACTTTACAAAATCTGGGGCTTTACGAAATCCGCGATATGAAAGTGGGCTCACCATTGAATAAAAAAATTAGTGGTGGACAACGCAAACGACTTAATATTGCATTAGAATTAATCCGTGAACCAGCAATTTTGTTTTTAGATGAACCAACATCAGGTTTATCTTCACGCGATTCTGAAAATATTTTAGACCTATTAAAAGAGTTATCTTTTAAAGGGAAACTTATTTTCGTTGTCATTCACCAGCCATCGTCTGAAATCTTTAAAATGTTCGATAAGTTATTGATTCTCGATACGGGTGGCTATTTAATATACGATGGTAATCCGGTAGAATCGATCATGTATTTTAAATCCAAAACGCATCAGGCAAATTGGAGCGAGAGCGAATGTCCAACCTGTGGTAATGTAAATCCGGAGCAGATTTTTAATATTGTTGAAATGCCCGTTTTGGATGAATATGGAAACCCAACACGTACCCGTAGAATTGCACCCACAGAATGGCATCAATATTTTAAAGAGGCAGATACTTTTAATAATATAGTGTCAAAACCCGAATTAGATCATACATTTAAATTACCATCCATATTTTTTAAAATTCCTAATAAATTTAAACAATTTAGAATATTTGCTATACGTGATACGCTGGCAAAATTTGCGAATAAACAATATATGATCATAAATCTTATTGAATCGCCCTTGCTAGCTTTTTTACTTTCGTTTATTATTCGGTATTACAGCGTAGATGCCTCAAACGATATTGGATATAAATTTAGCGAAAACAGCAATATACCGGTTTATCTTTTTATGTCGGTTATTGTAGCTATATTTGTGGGACTTACAGTAAGTGCTGAAGAAATATTTAGAGATAAAAAGATATTAAAACGAGAAAAGTATTTACATTTAAGTTGGGGAAGCTATTTATTTAGCAAAACCTTTATTTTAATAATGCTTTCGGCATATCAGTCATTGGTATTTGTGTTAGTTGGAAATACCGTTTTGGGTATCCATGGCATGTATTGGCAATATTGGTTAGTACTCTTTATTACTTGGCTCTCGTCAAACTTAATGGGATTAAATATTTCTGATGCCTTTAATTCGGCTGTAACTATTTATATTTTAATTCCCTTCCTTGTTATACCTCAACTTATTTTAAGTGGTATTATTGTAAAATACGATAAACTAAACCCCGATATTAGTAGTCCAAGTGCTATTCCATTTTATGGTCAAATAATTACAGCTCGATGGGCATACGAAGCCTTAGCCGTTTATCAGTTTAAAGAAAATAAATATGAAAAACAATTTTATTCTTACGATAAAATTACCAGCTATGCAAACTTCAGAAAAGATTTTTGGCTAAGGTCGTTGCTTAATAAAATAATTGACATCAGAATGTATAAAAAAGATCCTTCAAAAAAACAAGTAATAGAGGATGCCATTTTATTACTACAAAACGAAATTAACGATGAAAACAAAAAGAATAAAAAAATAAAATGTCCTATTGATATCAATAAAGTTACATACGAAAATGTGAATGAAAATACTTTAAAAACTTTAGAAGATTACTTCAGTAAGTTAAATAAATATTATATAGATAAGTATAATAAAGCTAGCAACGAACGCGATATTTTAATGACTTCATTACAAGATACACCAGAAAAGAAAGAAGCATTTATTCAGTTAAAAAGAGATTACTTTAATGATAACCTTAAAGAGTTTGTTCGAAACGAAACCGAAATGAATAAAATTGTTGAATATAATCATCATTTATATCAAAAAGCAGATCCAATCTTTTTAGATCCTAAACCAGGCTTTTTTACAGCTCAATTTTATGCCCCACGAAAAAATATTTATGGATTATATATAGATACATTTTGGTATAATATTTTAATAATTTTTTTAATGTCAGTTATCTTATTTATTACGGTATATTATAATTTATTACGTAAATTACTCGAAAGTGGAGAATATTTTCAAGATAAAATGAGAAAAAGAAAACTAAACAAGAAAAAGTAAAATATATCGTTTTTGGGTTTTATAAATTACTTTATTTATGATAAATATTCAAGAGTTAGAATTATTGGCGACACAAGTTCGTCGTGATATTATTCGCATGGTTCATGGTGCAAAATCAGGACATCCGGGAGGGTCTTTAGGTTGTGCAGACTTTATGGTTGGTTTATATTTTAATGTATTAGATGCAACACCCGAAAAATTTACGATGGAAGGAGTTGGCGAAGATATGTTTTTCCTGTCGAATGGTCATATTTCGCCAGTTTGGTATAGCGTATTGGCTCGCAGAGGTTATTTCCCTGTTTCAGAATTAGCTACGTTCAGAAAAATAAACACACGCTTACAAGGACATCCCACCCCAGCCGAACACCTGCCTGGTGTGCGAATTGCAAGTGGATCGCTTGGACAGGGCTTGTCTGTTGCCGTAGGAGCAGCTATTGCCAAAAAAATGCAAAACGACCCACATCATGTATTTGTGTTAACCGGCGATGGCGAACTACAAGAAGGACAAAATTGGGAAGCTATTATGTTTGCTGCTGCTAAAAGAGTTGATAATATTATTGCAGTTGTCGATTATAACGGTAAACAAATTGATGGACCCGTTGACCAAGTACTTTCGTTAGGAAATCTTAAAGCAAAATGGGAAAGCTTTGGATGGCAAGTATTAGAAATGAATGGCAACGATATGCAACAAGTTGTTAATATCCTTCAGCATGCAAAAACAATTACCGGTAAAGGAATACCCACTGTTATATTAATGAAAACCGAAATGGGAATGGGAGTTGATTTTATGATGGGTACTCATAAATGGCATGGTAATGCACCCAACGATGAACAAGCCGAAAAAGCATTAGCTCAGCTTAAAGAAACCATAGGAGATTTTTAATGAAATCAATTTCGTTAATAATATTTTTCTTTCTATTATCATTAGTTGCAAGCAACCAAAACGCTCCTTCGCTTACCCGAATTTTGTTTGTTTTCGATGCTTCGCAAAGCATGTATTCGCGATGGGGATCAGATACTCGTATGAATATTGCTAAACGAATGCTTTCACAAATGCTCGATAGCTTAAAATACGTTGAAAATGTTGAAGTAGCATTACGCGTTTATGGACATCAAAAACCTGTCCCTCCGCAAGATTGTAGCGATACACGCTTAGAAGTACCTTTTCATAAAAACAATATCGACGAAATAAAAAGTGTTATTCAAAAAATTGAGCCAAAAGGAACTACACCTATTGCTCGCTCGCTCGAAGCTGCCGCACTCGATTTTCCTAAAAGTACACCCAGTAGAAATATTATTATTCTTATTACCGATGGAGTAGAGGCTTGCGATGGCGATCCCTGTGCCGTTTCTATTGAATTGCAAAAACAAGGCATTATTCTTAAACCTTTCGTTATTGGTATTGGTTTAGATGCCGATTTTAAAAAAACATTTGAATGTGTTGGGCAATATTTCGATGCATCGAGCGAAAAACAATTTAAAGATGTAATGGGCATTGTTATTTCTCAAGCATTAAATAATACCACTTTACAAGTTAATTTGCTAGATATTAACGAGAATCCTACCGAGACCGATGTCCCAATTACATTTTACGATAAAAAAAGCGGAAAAATAATTTACAATTTTGTTCATACACTTAACAATAAAGGAAATCCCGATACGCTTGTTCTCGACCCCTTAATTACATACAAAATGGTAGCACATACAATTCCACCTGTTAGTATTGATAGTATTAAACTTACGCCAGGTAAGCACACGATTGTTGGCACTAATGCGGCACAAGGTTTTTTGACAGTGAAAGCCAATATGCAATATTTTAAAGATATAAAATATTTGATTAGACAGAAAAATAAACCTACCATATTGCATGTTACAGGTTTAAATGAAGTTTCAAAATTATTGATTGGTAACTACGATTTAGAGATGCTTACATTGCCCCGTTTGTATATCAACGATGTCAATATTCGCCCCAATCATACTACTACCGTACAGATTCCTAACCCCGGCATGGTTACGCTTATGTTTGACGCACCTGGTATTGGATCTATTTTACTTGAAAAAGATAATCAACTAGAATGGGTGGTTAATTTAGACGAAAGTACACGTCAAACCTTTATTCTTTTACCAGGTAATTATAGGGTTGTTTGGAGAAGTAAGAATATTAAAAAAACAGCTTATTCTATTGAAAAAAAATTTACCATAAAAAGTGATACATCAATACCAATCGTTGTAAAATAAACATAATTTAGTATGAAGAAATATATTGCAAGTGAGAAAAAAGATACACGTTCAGGATTTGGCGTAGCATTGCACGAATTAGGAAAAAAGAACCCAAAAGTGGTGGCTCTTTGTGCCGATTTAATTGGATCATTAAAGATGGATGCTTTTGTAAAAGATTTTCCTGAACGCTTTATTCAGACAGGTATTGCCGAAGCTAATATGATTGGAATAGCAGCAGGCTTAGCCAATGCGGGTTTTATCCCTTTTACAGGTACTTTTGCTAATTTCTCTACTGGAAGGGTTTACGACCAAATTCGACAAGTAGTAGCTTATTCCAATAAAAATGTAAAAATTGCAGCATCGCATGCAGGAATTAGTTTAGGCGAAGATGGAGCCACTCACCAGATTATGGAAGATATGGGACTTATGCGTATGATGCCCAATATGGTAGTAATTAACCCATGCGACTACAACCAAACTATTTTAGCTACGTATGCTGCTGCTGAACATCAAGGACCTGTTTATTTAAGGTTTGGACGTCCGGCGGTGCCAGTTTTTACTTCGCTCGAACAACCATTTGTTATTGGGCAAGCTATTACGTTCGAAGAGGGTACCGATGTTACGATTATTGCTACCGGTCATATGCTTTGGAAAGCACTCGAAGCTTGGGATATTTTATTAGAAAAGGGCATTAAAGCCGAAATAATAAATATGCACACCATTAAACCTTTCGATGATAAAAGCGTCTTAACATCGGTATTAAAAACTCGTTGTGTGGTTACAGCCGAAGAACATTTAAGAAATGGCGGTTTAGGCGATGCCGTTGCCCAATATCTCTCTTCTACTATTCCTACTCCTATAGAAATGGTAGCAATGAACGATTGCTTTGGCGAAAGTGGTACGCCCGATCAACTTATGGAAAAGTACGGATTAACAACACAAGCTATTGTTGAAGCTGCATTACGAGTTATAGCCCGTAAAAACAGCTAAATAAATGAAGTTGCATCGTAACGATAACGAGATTATTCACGATATTTTACAAGCCGAAACTTCACATCTTGCTTTTAGGGAATTAGTTGAAAAATACCAGCAACCTTTGTATTGGCACATTCGAAAAATTTTACTCGACCACGATGATACCGACGATGTGCTTCAAAATACTTTTATTAAAGTGTGGAATTCATTAACAGATTTTAAGCAGCAATCAAAACTTTATACATGGTTGTATCGAATTGCTACCAATGAAGCACTTACTTTTTTGCGAAATAAAAATAAAAGAACCTTTTTCAATATTGATAATTTAAGTGCCGAATGGAATGTTCGATTAGAATCTGACCCTTATTTTAACGGTGATGAGGCCGAATTGGCACTCCAAAAAGCAATATTGACACTGCCCGAGAAGCAACGCATCGTTTTTAATATGCGTTATTACGATGAGATACCCTACGAAGACATGGCAGAAATATTGGAGACTTCGGTAGGAGCACTAAAAGCATCATATCATCATGCAGTGAAAAAAATCGAAAAAAATTTAAAGCAGTCATTAAACCTTAGCTTAAATGAATAGTCAAAGCAATATGAATCAGAACGATTTACATAAAAAACAACCATTTAGCGTCCCCGAGGGCTATTTTGATTCTTTTCCTGATAAGGTGCTCAAGCAAATAAATGATTTGCCGGTTCAGCAGGAAAAAACGCCCAAACGATTAATTATTAAACGACAACTTAGCATTGCAGCCGCTTTTATTGGATTTTTCTTAGTTTCTTATTTTGTTTTCAATGTAATAATAGAAAAGCCAACTATTTCTAAAGAAACACTTGCTCAAAGCGTAAGTTACGATGATGTTGTATTGCAACATGTAAACGAGCAAGATATTTTAGATGTTTTAACTGAAAATGAAACACCTATAAACGCTCAAGAAGTTGAAAATTATTTGATAGACGAAAATATTCATGAATCAGTATTGTCTGATTATTTAAATCAGTAATATCATGAAATAGCCATGAGAATAAATTTATTTCGTAAAAATGATGAGAACCTTAATGTTAAAAATAAAAAAATAATTATATATGAAAACCGAAATTGCAATTGAAAATTTAAAATGTCATGGATGTGCTAATACTATTAAAAAAAGTATAGCAAAAATGAATGGAGTATTAAAAGTAGAAGTTAAAATTGATTTAGAATTGGTAGAAATAGAATACGATGAAAAATTGCTAACTCGAGAAGATTTTGTACAGACACTTTCAAAATTAGGTTATCCCGAGAAAGGTAATAATTCATTAATAAAAAACATGAAGTCGTATGTTAGCTGTGCTATTGGAAGGATGAGTAAAGAAGAATAATTTTTTTGTCATTAATATTAAGAAAGAACCATGAGAGTATATTCAGACCACCAAACGAGTAAGAATAAAAAAATCAATAAAATATTACATGTATGAAAATCATTAATTTATTTATCTTGATGTTGGTTGCTAATAGCTTATTAGCCCAGCCGAATACTTGTAAACATCAGGAACAAATAAAATCGCAAAAAATAGCATTTTTAACGCAGAAACTTGATTTATCGGTTCAGGAAGCTCAAGTGTTTTGGCCTATTTATAATGAATACGAAAAAAAGAAAGACGATCTTTTCGATGCTCAGCGAAGTTTAGCTCAAAAAATGATGAAAGCGGATAATCTTAGCGAAAAAGAAATGGTTGACCTAACGGATAAGTATATAGAATTAGAACAAGCAGAAGCAAAGTTACTGGCCGATTATCATATTAAATTCAAAAAAGTTTTGCCCATTAAGAAAGTAATGATTCTTTATACTTCTGATCGTATGTTTAAACGTGAATTGTTGAAACAATTAAAAAATTGTCCGGCACAAAAAGAAGAATAAATTTATTCTTTTTTACTTTGTAATCGTGGAGTAGGTGTCCAAATACTGCTATTTACACCATTTATAAAACGCAAAAATCCAATCAATAGCGCTATGTTCATATAAAAAAAGTGGGTTAATAAACGAAGGTATTTTATATGAATATTGACTGCAGATAAAATTCGTTCCACTAGCACCAGAAAAATAAAAAACAAGCCTATTAACCAAAGGTAAAAATAAGTCTGATAACCAAAGAAACTTAACAAAGTTAAGTCCAAAAAAGCAAAGATGAGCAAAATAGGTGTAAACCAACGTAAAATCTTGTGCGATACGAAACAAAACCCTACCGGCTTAAAAAGATTTTTGATGGTAAAAGGCAAAAAATGCCAAAAGTTTTGAAAATCGCCTGTGGCAATGCGAATTTTTCGTTTAAATTCATGTTTTAAATCGTTCGACACGTCTTCTATTACAATGGCTTGTGGGTTATTAATCGCTTTAAAGCCTTCAACAAGCACTTGCATATTAATAAAAAAATCGTCCACAAGAAAGTTTTCTGGAACAGGCTTAAACAACGTTTTTTTTACGGCATAGCAACCGCCAAAAGGACCCATCATGGTGCCCCAAAGCTGACTTTCATAGTATTTTATTTTAACTTCGTTGCTGATATAAAAATTTTCTTGTTGCGAAATACCATCGCAGGTTATTCCACTATGCATCATTCGTGTATCAACAAGCCCTACGTGTTCTGCTTCAATAGATGAGCATAATTGACTTATTGTGTTTTTGTCAAAAATAACATTAGCATCGGTAATGATGAGTATTTCTGCATTTGCCTTTTCGACCAATTGATTAATGATTTTAATCTTGCCGTTTCGTTCATGAAAAAAAACAGGGTGTAATTGTGGGTACTTTTGTGCAAGTTTGTTCAAAATCTCGTTAGTTGCATCTGACGAATTATCAGACCCAACCCACACTTCAATAAGTTCTTTTGGATAGTTACTTTTAAAAATGCTTTCAATTTTTTGTTCAATCACTGCTTCTTCATTATAAGCTGCCATTAAAATTGATACAGGTAGTTGTTGATTTGCGTTATTGTGTTTTAGTAAATGTTTAAATTTTAAACGATATAAAAAAGATAAAAAAACAGGAAAAAAGATATAGGTATGAAAAACAAGCACGATAGAGAGCCAAAATAAGATAATCATTACGAGCATATACAATATGATAATGGCAAAGATACGAGAAAATATAATACCGTCATTGCAATAAACATAAAGGAATTATGGCTGACTATTAAATAGAATAATATCTTTAATAGCCTTTTGGCAAACTGGGCAAAATTCAAGTTTGTCGAGCGAACGCATAATACAAGTGGGAGTTGGTCTATACATTCCTTTTTTATTGTATCCGGCTCCCTCAAATGCGCCTATTTTGTGTTCGTAGTTTTTGTCTAATGGAGTAGGGATCGGTGTTTTTTTATCGACCGTATTTTTCCATTTTTTGTCGAAAGCCACCAATGTGGTGATATTGGGTTCCCATGGTTCCACCGTTAAATCGTAAAAATCAGCATTCGACTCATCGGCATCGTCGTATTCATCAGCTAAACCAGCAAAAGCATGACCAAATTCGTGTATAAAAACATAATCGGCAAAAAAGTTATCAGCAACAGCAACGCTATAATAATTATAAATACCACCACCACCGTATGCTTTGGTGTTAACAAGTACAATAATTTGATCGTAAGCAACATTAGCAAGTGCTTTACCCAAAGGAGCATAATTATAAACAGAAATGTAACGGTCGGTTTCGAATGTATAAAAACGTGTGTCAAGGGCTGTTTTTTTCCATATATTTTTATGAGGGAAATCTGTGCCTTGCTCTTCCGAAGGGGTCTTTACAAAATAAATATTAAAAAGGTGCTTATTTTCTTTAAAAGGGCTTACGTTAAAAAGAGCGTCGGTAAGTCGTTTGGCATCTTGTTCAAATTTTTCCATTTGTCCGTTAGTATATCCTTCGGCAACTATTGCAATATCGATTTTTTCGGAACACTCGCCATTTTTAATATAATCAACAATAGCATAACGATCGGGTTTCTCTGCAATAATAAGTGGCGATAGGGGATTTATTGATTCTCGATAAAGTTCTATAAAGTTATTTTTTTTATTTCTTTCGTAAAATACAATTTGTATGGTGTGCTTAGGGAAAGGAAGCGAAATCCAATGTAAAAAAGTACGTGTTTTTGTTCTGGCTTCGGGTGTGTATTGCCATTCTTGAAAGAGTGTCGAAAAAACTTTTGAATAAAGCAATTGTTGTCCAGTGGAGTCATAAACTTCTACTAAGTAATGACCATATTTAAAAGTATCGATAAGATTTTTTTCATTCCCGCCCCAAATAGGTTCTTTATAAATATTACCAAGTGTAATATGAGCCTCGTTTTGTTTGCCGGTAAGGTAATACTCAACTCTTAATCGCTCTTTTGTAAAATATTGTAAATAAGAATTTTGACAATAATTATAAAAGTAAAAGAGACTAAATGCAGCAAATAAAAGTAGTGTTTTCATCTGTAATTATTTTTAAATTAAGGTCATAACTTGTCTTATCGGTATGAAAATCATGATATTATCGTACTACAAGGTTTAACTTATTTGAAATTTTATTTATGATTTGTGTGAGTTGATAAATTTTGGTAAACTCATGGTTGATTAATTCCTCGTCTATTTCTGATTGTTGTGCTTTTTCTATTTTATTGTATGAATCTTTAATCGCAATTTCTAAGAGTTTATGTTTATATCGTAATAATAATTGATTAACAATTTCTTGTAAAAAATCTTTTTCATTTTTTACATAAATACCAATACGTTTAAAATATTTAGAAAGCAGGTCGCTTTGGCCAGAAATTTTTCCTGAATAATAAGGTGTGCTAAGCAAAGTTGCTGTTATTTCGCGAATTTGGTCATTTTCGTGATATATAAGTGGTTTGGTATCACAATATTTGTATTCTTGTATTTGCTGATGAATGATTTCAAAGACTTGTTTGTAAATTAAGTTTTTAAATTCCAATTCATCGTTAAGCAGGTCGTATATAATCGCTTCTGCAATGGTTATTTTATGTTTAATTTCATTGGTGTTTTCATCTAACTCTATTGAATAAGTTTCGTTTCCGTAAAGGAGTAACACTCTAAGTATTTCGTTTTCTAATTCTTCTACATAAAAATCTTCAACATAAGCAGGTACGGGTAGGCTAGGCTGAGTAATGGGTTGTGGTTTTACTATAGGGCTTGAATAGCCTGTTTTTTTTTGAATAAGAAGTGTACTCACTTCCTGATGTAGAGTAGATTCATCAACTTGTAAAAGTTTTGCAGTTTCTTTAATATAAACAGCTCTTAATAAATTGTCGGGAATGAGCGAAACCGTTTTAACTATTTCTTTAAAAGCAATGCCTCTCTTAATGGGATCTTTTTCAGTCCCCTTGAGTAACATTCCGCATTTAAACAGAATAAAATCTTGCTCGTGTTGAGTAATATATGCTCTAAATTCAACATCGGTAACCGTTTTACTGAACGAATCGGGATCATGTTTTTCGGGCAGTAAAACCACTTTTATATTTAGTCCTTCTTGTAATAAAATATCAATTCCTCTTATGGCCGCTTTAATTCCAGCTGGGTCGCCGTCATATAATAAACAAATATTTTTGGTAAATCGTTTAATGAGTTGAATTTGTTCTATAGTAAGGGATGTTCCAAGCGAAGCAACGGCATTCTCCATCCCCATTTGATGCATTGCAAGAACATCGAGGTTGCCTTCTACTAAATAACATTGATCTTTTTCTACAATAGCTCGCTTCGATTGAAACAAGCCAAATAAAAGTTGACCTTTGTGAAAAATTTCTGTATCGGGAGTGTTAAAATATTTAGCAATGTTTTCATCGTTGCTCAAGCGTCTACCACTAAAACCTACGACATTGCCACTAAGATTGAAAATAGGGAAAATAATACGACCCGAATAATTATCGTAATGGCCTTTGTTAACCAAACCAGCTTTTTGGAGTATATCGGATTGAAATCCTTTTTTAATTGCATGTTCAAAGAATGCACGGTTATATAATGGCGAGTAACCTAATCCAAATTTTTGAATAATATCTGAACGAACTCCTCTTTTTTCGAGATAGCTAATTCCGGACGATTTACCTTCGTCTGTGTGGTGCAATTGGTGAACAAAAAAATCGTATGCAAATTTTGTAGCGACTAAAATACTTTCACGTTCGTTTTGGCGTGCAATATCTTCTTGCGTGAGCTCTTTTTCTTTTATTTCGATATGATATTTATTAGCAAGCCAGCGAAGTGCATCTGCATACGATATTTTTTCGTGTTCCATTAAAAAATTAACGACATTACCGGCTTTACCACAGCCAAAACATTTAAAAATACCTTTGCTTTCGGATACTGAAAAAGAAGGTGTTTTTTCATTATGAAAAGGACACAGGCCAATATAATTGGCTCCTCTTTTTTTTAACTGAACAAATTCACCCACTACTTCAACAATTTGTGCGGTGTCAATAATTCTTTGTCGAGTAATATCGTCAATCATTTTTGTTCAGAAATTTTATTCAAAGGTAATTCAATTAAAGTTAAAATTAAATATTTAATTTTAAAGAAAAAGCCAAACCAATCATTATTAGCTTAATAAAGAATAACATAAATGGCGTTTTGTTTATTCTTTTTTATTACAAATTTTAATGAGCATATTAATAGTAAGACCTTTGCAAAACTCGTTTTTGTCATTGCCATCCCTTCTCGTCATTGCGAATGAAGGGTTGGCATGGTGTTTTGATCCCGAGTAATCGGGAGAAGCAATCTTCCCGATGCTCGTTACAATTGTGTTGTGTGTGTGGTGGAGATTGCTTCTTCTTCTCTTTTTTAAGAGAAGAATCGTATTCTAAGACATAACCAAATTTTTTTGATAAAAATTTTGTAAAAAAATTGAAACGTATGGCGTTTGTCTTTTAATTACAGCGAATAATCTTGCTACCAATTTACAAGCAATAGCGTTAATAACAGAATTATGTTCTTTTCCTTGACTTATTTTTATAGTATAATAAGTCTTA
>JABUFC010000053.1 GCA_013314715.1 Bacteroidales bacterium
TAAGGCTATAGTTGAGTTCAAATGTATCATATTTAATCGTTGGGGCAAAAAGCTCTACGAATGGGACGACATAACGAAAGGTTGGAATGGTAAGATAAACGGCAATGGTGCCGATGCGAGTCCCGGTGTTTACTATTATGTAGTAACTGCTAAAGATAAAAAAGGCAAGGATTACGAACAGAAGGGTTACTTCTATCTGTTGAAAGAAAAGAAATAGAAAGTTAGCATCAAAATTTCAAGAGCCGCTTAATGCGGCTCTTGATGTATTTCAATAAAACGAAGTAAAACTTCAGCTTTTTTAATTTTGATAACTTCGCATTTTGCAGTAAATGGCATTTTATGTTGAAAATCAGTATAATTAATAACAGCTGCTTTGTTGGTTTTATTATTTTGAGCTAATGCAACAAAGTAGGGTTCTTTAGATTTTTGTTTAATACGTTCTTCAAGTTTGGTAATTATAAATATGTCGATGTTACCTACTTTATATATAGGATGTTCTGGTTCAAGAAATATCTTTCCATTACAATTGATTTTATTTACATAACAGGTTATTTTTTTCCCTATTTCAATATTATAATTTTTGTAGAATTTTTGTGTAAGTAAATACTTTCTATTCCATTCGTCAACAAGTACAAAATAATCGTCATCGGGTAATTTTAATATTTTTTCAACAAAGAATATATATGCTTTTCCTTCTTTTAATTGTTCCATTATTACTCGTAAATAGTTGTATTCATAACTCTTTTGAAATTTTCATATTTTACTATAAATGCTCCCATTATACCACATCTATTTTTGAATTCTTTAGCATCTTCAATTGTATTAAAATCGCCGATCGTATATTTATATAATCCATCAATTTGTTCTTCTTTAATAAAATCAGTTTCTGCATAAATTTCTGATAGTTGAATATTGGTTAGTCGTTTTTTAAATGCAGCAATTTGTACACGATAAAAATTTGGTTGTTGTAATTTTAAGGGTTTAACTCGAACTAATTCATTACTACGAGGGTATTCTTCTTGTTGTTTTATATTACCATCGTTTTTCCATTTAAAATCGTTTTGTACTTGAAATGGAATAATTCCAACTGAAAATTTAGATTTATTTTTATCTTGAATAAAATAAAAGTTTCCATATATTTCTTTGTAACCTGATAATCGATAGTCAACTTTTATTTTAGCTTTTAAATTTATTTGTTTATTAGATGGTAGTTCAAGCCATATATATTTAGCAATTTGATTTTGTTTAATAAGTGTAGCCGATGAAGATTCAATAGGAAAAATATCGACACCGACTGGAAGGTAAAGCTCTAATTTTGCAAATCCATTGATATTTTCTTTATGAATAATGATATCGATATTGTATTCGGTGCCTGCTTGAATTTTTTGAGGCATAATAATGTCAACATAATACTCATTTTGTGCGTGAGCAAATATGGAATAGCATCCGAAAAACAATAATATTAGATTATATATATATCGCATATTTGAGTTTTCAAAAATACAAACTTTAATCAATATTGAAAAAAAGGATTTAATTAACAGATGTATATTGATTGTTTAAAAATTATGACTTATAAAAAAAACATGTATATTTAATATAAAAGATGCTATTTTTATGTGTTTTTTTTATTTCCTAAAATATAATCTATTTTTGCGATAAAAAGTAATGATGCAAACTATAATAGAAAATGCTTGGAATGATAAGTCTTTGCTTCAGAACGAGGAAGTAAAGAAGTCAATTCTTGACGTTATTTCTTTGTGCAATGAAGGGAAAATACGAGTAGCTGAGCCTGTCAATGAATCATGGGTAGTAAATGAATGGGTAAAAAAGGCAATATTGTTGTATTTTCAAATTCAACCCATGCAAAAAATAGTGTATGAACCTTTTGAATTTTATGATAAAATTCCGTTGAAACGAAATTTCAATGTTCAAGGTGTTCGTGTTGTTCCTCATGCTATAGCACGTTATGGGTCTTATATAGCACCTGGTGTAGTACTTATGCCTTCTTATGTTAATATTGGTGCTTATGTCGATTCAGGAACGATGGTCGATACTTGGGCAACTGTGGGCTCATGTGCACAAATTGGTAAGAATGTACATTTAAGCGGTGGGGTAGGTATTGGAGGCGTTTTAGAACCATTACAAGCAAGCCCAGTTATTATAGAAGATGGTTGTTTTATAGGTTCTCGATGCATTGTAGTTGAAGGCGTAAGAATTGGTAAAGAAGCTGTTTTAGGTGCTAATGTTGTTATTACGCAATCGACTAAGATTATAGATGTAACTCAAACAGAACCTGTTGAATATAAGGGTTTTGTTCCCGAACGTTCGGTTGTAATACCAGGTTCTTATACTAAATCATTCCCGGCTGGAAACTATCATGTTCCATGTGCCTTGATAATAGGAAAACGCAAGGCAAGTACTGATTTAAAAACATCGCTTAACGAAACTTTACGCAATTTTAATATTTCGGTATAATATGATTATTGCATTTGATGCTAAAAGAGCATTTTTTAACAATACTGGATTAGGGAACTACAGCCGCAACTTACTTAATCAACTTTTTACCTTCTATCCTGAACATCAATATTGGTTATATAGCCCCTCTAAGTCATATAATCATAAAATAAAATTATCTTCAAATGCAAAAATTATTACTCCTAATTCGTTAATTGGTAAACTTTTCACTTCATATTGGCGTTCTGTCTTGATTAATGGGCAACTCATAAAAGATAAACCGCAAATATATCATGGATTAAGCAATGAGTTACCCTTTGGCATCACTGCTACAAAAGTAAAAACTATCGTTACTATACATGACCTTATTTTTAAACGCTACCCTGAATGGTACAGGCCTATTGATGTTAAAATATACGATCGTAAATTTTCTTATGCTGCACAAAAGGCAGATATGGTAATTGCTGTAAGTCGACAAACAGCCCATGATATTATTTCTTATTACAAGGTTGCACCCGAAAAAATTAAGGTCTTATACCAAAGTTGTAATCCATTGTTTTTTCGCTTATTAGATAAAAAAAAGATAGAGGAGGTAAAACAAAAATATGCATTACCGAGTCAATACTTACTGTATGTAGGAACGGTAGAAGAGCGTAAAAACTTACATCGGTTAATAGAGGCGATTCAATTGGCTAATATTAAAATCCCATTAGTAGTTGTGGGCAGAAAAACAGATTATTACGAAAAAAAAGTAAAACCTTTGATTGAAAAATATCATATGCACCAGCAGGTATTTCATTATGAGAATATTGAAAATGTTCATTTACCTGCTTTTTATCAAGGGGCAACCATATTTATATATCCATCACTTTTTGAGGGTTTTGGGATTCCTATTCTTGAGGCTCAGGCATCGGGGACTCCAGTTCTTACTTCTACTGGTAGTTGTTTTAGCGAAGCCGGAGGTCCACATTCTGCCTATGCCAATCCTTTAGATGCTGAGGATATTGCTCAAAAAATTCAAAATCTACTTAATGATAAAGAACGAAGAATAAACATGATTGAACAAGGGCGAGCATATGCACGACAATTTAATGATAAACAATGTGCCGATAATTTAATAAAAATTTATGAACAACTTCTTGGAATTTGAAGACGATTTAGAGCAATGTATACTAACGCTTACGGATGGTGGCGTTATTCTTTATCCTACTGATACTATTTGGGGATTGGGTTGTGATGCTCATAACGAAAAGGCTATTCGGCGTATTTACGAAATAAAAAAACGTCCTTTACAAAATCCTTTTATTGTATTAGTTCATAGCGAAGCAATGTTGCTAAAATACGTCGAAGAAGTTCCAGAAATTGCTTTTGAACTCATAGAAAATACTCAGCAACCACTTACATTAATTTTTCCTAAAGCTAAAAGGCTATCGCACTTTGTTTGTGGTCAAGATGGTAGCATTGCCATACGTGTGGTAAATGAGCCTTTTTGCAAAGCGTTAATTTCCACTTTAAAAAAGCCAATAGTGAGTACTTCTGCCAATGTCTCTGGACTTCCAAGTCCAGCAAATTTTTCAGAAATAAGCTCGTATATAAAAAATGCAGCAGATTATGTGGTACAATATCGACAAAATGATACAAAATTAAGCCAACCATCTTCCATCGTTAAAATATTACCAGATAATACGATTGAAAAGATTCGATAAAATTTAGATAATTATAAATATTTGGTAAGTTTTTTACAAAAACATTCTTAATTATATTCTTTAAAATTAACAAAAGGGCTAATAATGATTTGAGTTAAATTTTTTTTTAACTTTTAAATCGATAAACCTTTTGGCATTTGCAAAAAATGAAGTTACCTTTGCTATTTAAAAATAGTTTCAAAAATTATGGGAATTGCAAGCATTTTAAAAAAATTTTTTAAATCAAAATCAGAGAAGGATGTAGAAGAAATACTTCCAATTGTTCAACAAATTTTATCCATCTACAATACTTTACGTTCACTTAGTAACGATGAATTACGTGAAAAATCAAAAGCATTAAAACAAAGGGTTCAAAGTTATTTTGCTGCAGATGAAGCCGAAATAGAACAATTAAGAGCAAAAGCAGAAAGTGATGAAATTAGTCTTGAAGAAAAAAATAAGCTATATGAAAAAATAGATAAGCTTAACAAAGAAGTAAATCGCAAGATAGAAGAAATTTTATGGGAAGTTTTACCCGAAGCATTTGCAATTGTAAAAGAAACAGCACGTCGTTTTGTAGAAGATAAAGAATTAGTAGTAACAGCTAATGACTTTGACCGCAATATTGCTGCTTATAAAAGTAATGTTGTAATACAAGGCAATCAAGCTATATGGAAAAATAAATGGATAGCGGGTGGTAACGAGATAGAGTGGGATATGATACATTACGATGTTCAACTAATAGGAGGTGTTGTACTACATCAAGGTAAAATTGCTGAAATGGCTACCGGTGAAGGTAAAACATTGGTTGCTACGTTGCCAGTATTTTTAAATGCCCTAGCCGGCAAGGGAGTTCATATTGTAACAGTAAACGATTATTTAGCTAAACGTGATAGCGAGTGGATGGGACCGTTGTATGAGTTTCATGGCTTGAGTGTTGATTGTATTGATAAGCATCAACCCAATTCAGCAGCTCGTCGAAACGCTTATATGGCAGATATTACTTTTGGTACAAATAACGAATATGGTTTTGACTACTTACGCGATAATATGGCTATCAATCCCGACGATTTAGTACAACGTTCTCACCATTATGCTATCGTGGACGAAGTCGATTCGGTTTTAATTGATGATGCACGTACACCTTTAATTATTAGTGGTCCTGTTCCTAAAGGCGAAGATCAACTATTTGTCGAATTACGACCTAAAGTTGAAAAAATATACAATGCACAAAAAAATCTTGTAAACGACTTATTAAATCAAGCCAAAAAACTTATTCAAAGTGGCGATACCGAAAAAGGTGGTGTTCTTTTGTTACGAGCTTTTAAAGGGTTGCCCAAAAATAAAGCTCTTATAAAGTTTTTAAGCGAACAAGGAATGAAAACCTTACTGCTTAAAACCGAAAATATATACTTGCAAGAAAATTCAAAACGAATGCCCGAAATAACCGATGAGCTTTATTTTGTAATTGACGAAAAACAGAATACGGTCGAATTAACTGATAAAGGGATTGATTTTATTACATCTTCGTCGGAAGATCCAAAAATGTTTGTGCTTCCCGATATAGGTTCTCGAATTGCCGAAATTGAAAAATCTGGATTGTCCGAAAATGAAAAACTTAAAGCTAAAGACGATTTACTTCGCGATTATGCTGTGAAATCGGAACGCGTACATACCATCCATCAATTACTCAAAGCTTACACGATGTTCGAAAAAGATGTAGAGTATGTTGTAATTAATAACGAAGTAAAAATTGTTGATGAACAGACCGGTCGTATTTTAGAAGGACGTCGTTATTCCGATGGATTACATCAGGCAATTGAAGCAAAGGAAAATGTAAAAGTAGAAGCCGCAACTCAAACTTTTGCTACCATTACATTGCAAAATTATTTCCGAATGTATCATAAATTGGCAGGTATGACGGGAACTGCCGAGACCGAAGCAGGTGAATTCTGGAATATTTATAAGCTCGATGTTGTAGTTATACCTACTAATAAACCCGTCATCCGAAAGGATATGGAGGATAAAGTCTATAAAACAAAGCGTGAAAAATATAATGCAGTTATCGAAGAAATTATACAGCTTACAAGTCAAGGACGACCTGTATTAGTTGGTACTACATCTGTCGAGATTAGCGAACTTTTAAGTCGCATGCTAAAATTAAGAGGTATAAAACACAACGTATTAAATGCTAAACAACACCAACGTGAAGCTGAAATTGTAGCCGAAGCAGGTAAAACCAGTATTGTAACTATAGCTACTAATATGGCCGGTCGTGGTACCGATATTAAATTAAGCGATGATGTCCGTAAAGCAGGCGGTTTGGCTATTATTGGTACCGAGCGTCATGAATCACGACGTGTAGATAGACAGTTGCGTGGACGTGCTGGACGCCAAGGCGACCCAGGAACTTCACAATTTTATGTGTCGCTCGAAGACGACCTTATGCGTTTATTTGGTAGCGATCGTATAGCTCGTATGATGGATAGGCTAGGTATTAAAGAAGGCGAAGTAATTCAACATCCTATGATATCGCGATCCATTGAACGTGCTCAGAAAAAAGTCGAAGAAAATAACTTTGGAATTCGAAAACGATTGCTGGAATATGATGATGTAATGAATATTCAACGTGAAGTAGTTTATAAACGTCGAAGAAATGCATTATTTGGTGAAAAATTAATGGTCGACATTGCCGATACTTTTAATAATGTTTGCTATTCTATTGTTGAAGAACATTATGGTCAAGAAAGTTATGAAGATTTTTCATTAGATATAATTAAATTTTTAGGAATACAAAATCCAATAACACCTGAACAATATGTTCAACTTAGCGAAGAAGAACAAGCTGAAATATTAAATAAATATACGTGGGAACATTATCAACAAAAATGCAAACAAATGATTCAACTTGCACTGCCCATTATTACTGATGTATATAAAACCAGTGGACATGTATATCAAAATATTGTAGTACCCATTAGTGATGGGCTTAAAACTTATCAAGTTATTACAAACCTTAAGAAAACTGTAGAAACCGAAGGAAAAGAAATGATTCGTGCTTTCGAAAAAACGGCTATATTAGCAACTATTGACGAAGCATGGAAAGAACACTTACGTGAAATGGATGATTTAAAGCAATCGGTGCAGAATGCAGTTTATGAACAAAAAGACCCATTGCTCATATATAAATTTGAAGCAAGTGAGCTATTTAAACAAATGATATCACTTGCCAATAAAGAAATTGTTGCATTGTTAACAAAAGGTTTTATACCTATGCAAGATCCCAACGATGTTAAAGAAGCTAAAGCACCTCAGAAAACAGATTTAAGTAAACTTAAAACGGGTAGGGAAGACATAACATCGGGTGGAAGCAATCATGCTGAAGAAAGAAAACTTGAACCTGTAAGAGTAGAAAAGAAAGTAGGTCGCAACGATCCTTGTCCTTGTGGTAGTGGTAAAAAATATAAACATTGCCATGGTAAAAATGTTACAGTGGATTAAAACTTTTTTTTGTTTAATTATTCTTGGGGGATGTACACATTCTTATACCCCTAATGAAGTTAAAATGAACGATAGCAATATTTGTATTGTTTCTAAAACAAATATGCCTTTAAATGGTTATGTGCGAACTTTTTACGAAAATGGTTCTCAGCAAAGTGTTAAAGAGTATAAAAATGGTAAATTGAATGGTTATTATCTTCGATTTTACCCCAATGGACAATTAAGTTTAAAAGCACAATATTTAAATAATAAACCCATAAATGGTTTTATTACATACTATGATAATGGAATAATAAAAAGTAAACGTATCGATTCTGGCAATTATCAAATAATATATCGGTATTATAACGATGGCAAACTTTTAATGAAACAAAACTTAAAAAATTTGTTATTAGACGGACTTTCTGTACAGTATTTTAAGAATGGAAAAATTTTTGTTAAAACACCTTATAAGAACGATAAAAAAAATGGTTTGCTAGAAATATGGCATAAAAATGGGCAAAAAGAAGCAGAAGTTATGTTTATTAACGATACTATCGATGGGAGTTTAAAAACATGGTCAGAAAAAGGTATATTATTGTCTGAAGAATACTATAAAAAAGGTAAGCACATCGGTACGTGGAAATATTATTATCCAAGCGGAACCATTCGTTCACAAATTGTTTTTAAAGAAAATGGTACTGTTAAAGAAAAAATTGAATATACCGAAGACGGTAAAATCATAGATAAATTTTCAACTGAATAAATTATGGTAAATATTGCTGTTATTGGAGCTACGGGTTTAGTTGGTCAAGAAATGCTAAAGGTATTAGAAGAATTTCAACTACCCGTACAAAATTCTTTATTATGTGCTTCCGAAAAATCTTTAGGTAAAAAAATATATTTTTTAAATAAGGAACATCAGGTAATATCAATCGATGAGGCACTTCGTTCAAAAGTTCATATAGCGATTTTTTCTGCGGGCAGCGACGTATCAAAACAATATGCACCATTGTTTGTACAAAAGGGAGCTTTTGTCGTTGATAATTCTTCTTATTGGCGATTATATGCACATGTGCCGCTTGTTGTCCCTGAAATAAATGCCGATGCAATAAATTCCGAAACAAAAATTATTGCAAATCCCAATTGTTCTACTATTCAAATGGTCGTGGCGTTGGCTCCATTACATAGAAAGTACAAAATTAAACGTTTAGTTATTTCTACTTATCAATCGGTTACAGGTACGGGTATGAAAGCGGTTCAACAACTTATGTCAGAACGAAAAGGTGAAGTTTGTAATTCGGTTTATCCTCACCCCATTGACTTAAATTGTTTCCCTCATGGAGGTTCATTTTTGCCCAATGGCTATACTACCGAAGAACAAAAGTTAGTAGACGAAACACGTAAAATATTAAACGATTCGAGTATAAAAGTTACTGCAACGGTAGTAAGAATTCCTGTTATTGGCGGACATTCCGAAGCCGTTAATGTTGAGTTTGAACATGATTTTAATATTGAAGAGGTTCGGCAAATGTTAGCTAATACGCCTGGAGTAGTGGTACTTGATGAACCCAACAAAAATATTTATCCTACTCCTCGAATGGCTCAGGGTAAGAACGAAGTATTTGTCGGACGTATTCGAAGAGACGATAGTATCGAACATGGATTGAATTTATGGATAGTTGCCGATAATATTCGTAAGGGTGCTGCTACTAATGCGGTTCAAATTGCTCAATACCTTTATAATAAATTTTTTGCTTAATGTCGTTAAAGAAACCTATATGCAATGCTCCATTTGTTAACATTTATATTGATGTAGATGGTAATGTAACGCCCTGTTGTTTTAATAGAGACGATGTATTAGGTAATATTTTTACAGAAAATATCGAAAATATCTGGCATTCAGATAAAGCACAAAATGTTCGTAAACAATTACTGAATAAACAATTCCCCAAAGGTTGTTATGCATGCGAAAAAGCATTACAATCCAAAAACTATTACAACTCAGGAATTTTTACTTTTTCAAAACTCGATTACAAAGCTAAACATATACAAGCGATCGATTTTGAACTGAGTTATTGGTGCAACCTTTCCTGTATTATGTGCAATCTTCACTCAAAAAAATATTCATTAACGTACGAGCAAGAAAATACTATCATTGATAAAATAGCTCCGCTAATACCACATTTAAAAAGAACTCGCTTCTATGGTGGCGAACCATTATTAATCCCAATTTATAGAAAAATATGGAAACAAATAATCGAAATAAATCCTCGTTGCAATATTTTACTACAAACCAACGGAATGCTTTTAGATGATGAGCTTATAGAGCTTAGTAGAAAAGGAAATTTTACGTTCAATGTTTCGCTTGATTCATTAGACTCTGAGGTGGCCTCTAAGATTCGCAAAGGCAGCCAATTAGATATCGTGTTGAATAATATTCAAAAAATGAAAACATTAAGTAAACACGATGTGTCGTTAGCAGTTACCCCCATGACTTTAAATTGGAAAGAAATTCCTGAAATTGTTAAATATGCCAATAAAAACAAACTAATAGTTTATTTTAATACATTAATTCAACCCCCAAAAATGGCATTATGGTATTTACACACAAAAATCTTAGCCAATATTTATTCAATATATTCTAAAAAGCTTCTATTTCCTTTAAACTATTATGAATTTAAAAATATGTTAATATTTAAGCATTTTGTTAGGTCGATAAAAAACTTTTATATTCTATCTCTTACACGCCCAAACTATTCAGACAAAGAGCTTGAAATAAATCGTCAAAAAATTTTCGATGCACTAATTAAAGTACTTCCTGATTCTGGTATTTTAAATGATCCTCGATTAAGAAAAAAAATAGATGAATATTTATATTTAAATAAGGTTGAAGACGGTTTATGGTTTATTCAAAATGCTGATTTAAACTTATTGGAAAACAAGTTAAGAGAATTATTAAATAATGAATAATTTGCCCAATACAAAAAAATCTTGTAGGTTTGCAAAAAAAAATCTTTTGAATGAAGGGAAAGCTTCAAAAAATGATACAAGAAGTATTAGGAATTAAGCCAGATAAGGTGAATATAATACCTCATACAATACCTCTCGAAACACAATTAGCATATTTTGAAACCTCCAAAAAAGTGAAGGAAAATATTAATTACGATGTAGTTCTTAATAATGCTTCGTGGTTGTTTAATCCCGACGTGTCTATTGAAGATAAAAAATGGCTTCTTGCTCAGTTAGCATCGATATCAAAGCCAGAAGCATATCGAATTATCGAAAATTTTGTCAATACCGCAGAAGCTGGAGAGTTATCCGATTGGGCAAAAATTGCACTCATCGAAAGTAGAATGGTGCTCGAATCATATTTACTCGATGAGAATCAAGTTATAGTTTCTTCAGGACTTGGAGGTGATGATTCTCGATTACGCTATTTTGTAGTTTTTAAAAAAAATGATAATGAACTATTTACAGAAGCTCAAATAAAATTAGTTGAAATAGAATCACAAGCCATACTCGAAAACAATGATGGTTTATTAGAAGAATTTAATGCACAAAGTTATTATATTAGCCTCTTAATATTACTGCCTATTAATGCAGATTTAAAAAGTATATTAATTAAGATTGTCAATACTTGTAATGAATATGGCTCTTTTTTATACAATAAGTATTTAATTACAAATGTTAAAAAACTGAGCCATAACGAAATACTTCATTTTCTCAAAAAATTTGATAAAAATGAATCATAAAATTAATTTGGCTATTCAGGTTTTACCTACAACTGAACAAACACATCCGTACGAAATAATAGATAAAGCTATTGAGTTAATAAAAAAACGAGGCTATCATTATATAGTTTGCCCTTTTGAAACCGTTGTAGAATGTTCTCTGCAAGAGGCTTTAACACTCATTGCCGATATTCATCATGAATGCTATCAATATGATACACAATCGTTATTGATCAATATAAAAATTCATAGCCATAAGTACAAAGATGCCTTCATCGATGATAAAATGAAAAAATACAAATAAAATTATTTTGAAATAATATTTATAATGTATAATAAAGTCGATTATTTAAGTTATAAAATCCAAATATTTATTCATTTTAAGTTTTTATTCAAAATAAAATATCATTTATGATGATAAAAAATGTATGAAACCTCTTAATAATTAAGAATCTTTTATTTATCAAATCAATAATAATTTAGTAAACATATAATTTTTAACATTTGATTTCCATAAAACTATTTGTATTTTTGCCAAAAAAAATACTTATATGGATTTTAAATTAACTGAAGAACAAAAACTTATACAAGAAGCTGCACGAGATTTTGCCGAACGTGAAGCATTATTAGACGTAATAGAACGTGATGAAAAAGCCGAATACCCATTCAAACATGTTCAACGCATGAAAGAACTCGGTTTTTTAGGCATGACTGTAGATCCTAAATACGATGGTGGTGGCATGGATTCATTGTCGTATGTATTGGTAATAGAAGAATTATCTAAACACGATTCTTCATTAGCGGTTATTTTGTCTGTACATAATTCATTAGTATGTTGGGGATTAGAAAATTTTGCCAATGAAGACCAAAAAGAACGTTTTTTAAAACCACTAGCACGTGCCGAAAAAATAGGTGCTTTTTTATTATCCGAGCCTGAAGCGGGTAGCGATGCAACACACCAAAAAACAACAGCCGAAGATAAAGGCGATTATTATTTGCTAAATGGCGTTAAAAATTGGATAACCAGCGCCAATACAGCCGATATTTATATAGTTATAGCTCAAACCAATCCTGAGTTAAAACACAAAGGAATCAATGCTTTTATCGTTGATCGTCATAGCGAAGGAATTACGCTTGGACCTCATGAAAACAAAATGGGAATGCGAAGTAGCGATACCCATTCGGTTATGTTCAACAATGTAAAAGTACCAAAAGAAAATCGCATAGGCGAAAATGGTTTTGGATTCAAATTTGCTATGAAATGCCTCGAAGTTGGTCGTATTGGTATTGCTGCTCAAGCATTAGGTATTGCCGAAGGGGCTTATATGAGAGCACTCAAATATGCAAAAGAACGTAAAGCTTTTGGAACCGAGATTGCCAATCATCAGGCTATTGCTTTTAAATTAGCAGACATGGCAGTTAAAATTGAAACAGCAAAATTACTAGTTTACAAAGCTGCTACTCTGAAAGATAATCATGAACCCATTGCTTTAATAGGGGCTATGGCAAAACGTTATTGTGCCGATATCGCCATGGAAGTTACTACCGAAGCTATACAAATACATGGTGGATATGGTTATGTTAAAGAATACCATGTAGAACGTTTATTCCGCGAAGCAAAACTTACACAAATTTATGAAGGAACATCTGAAATTCAAAAAATTGTAATTTCTAGAGCTATTTTAAGCGAATAATTGAAGTTATTAACCATAAAAACATAATAACAATGAAGATTTTAGTTTGTATTAGTAATGTACCCGACACCACTACCAAAATTAAATTTACTGCTGATGGTAAACAATTTGATGCAACAGGGGTACAATGGATTATCAATCCATGGGATGAATTAGCATTGACAAGAGCATTAGAACTTAAAGAAGCATCTAATGGACTTATTGATAACGTTACGGTTATTAATGTAGGACCAAAAGAAACCGAAATTACTATTCGCAAAGGTTTAGCAGTAGGAGCCGATAACGCCGTACGTATTGATGCCAATCCAACCGATGCATATGCTGTAGCTTTTGAATTAGCTAAATATATTGAAACGCATCCATATGATTTAATATTGGTCGGTATTGAATCAAGCGATTACAACGGAAATGCAGTTGGTGGTATGTTAGCAGAGTTATTAAACATCCCCAATGTTTCAGCTGTTTCGGGAATTGAATTAAAAGATGGAAAATTTGAAGTTGTTCGAGAAATTGATGGCGGCAAACAAATACTATCTTTACCTACTCCTTTAATTGCTGTTGTTCAAAAAGGAATTGCTAAAGAACCTCGTATTGCTAGTATGAGAGGCGTTATGGCCGCCAGAACAAAACCTTTTGAAACAGTAGCTGCTGTTGGAGCATCGCCGCTTACAGAATATGTTCATTTTGAATTACCTCAACCTAAAGGTAAGTGTAAAATGATTCCTGCCGATCAGTTAGATGAACTTATTCATGTACTTCATCAAGAAATTAAAGCTATTTAATGTTTAATCTTAAAATATTAAGAATATGAGCGTATTAATATATATCGAACATTGGGATGGAAAATTTAAAAAATCGTCCTACGAATTAGTATCTTATGCCTATGCAATGGCCAAACAAATGCAAACCAATGTATATGGCTTAGTATTAGGTAATGCAGAAGCCAGCGAAATAGATAAATTGGCTGAGTATGGATTAGAAAATGTAATTTGTTTAAATCATAATGCTTTTCAAGTATTAGACAATCAGTTATTTACCGACGTGTTAGCACAAGTGGCAGAAAAAGTTCAGGCAAATGTATTTTTATTTGCACATAACAATACAGGTAAAGCATTATCTTCGCGATTAGCAGCTCGTTTAAAAGCTGGTTTAATTAGCGGGGTTGTTGCTCTTCCCGATTCAATTTCGCCTTTTATTATTCGTAAAAAATTATTTACCGGAAAAGCTACTGCACAAGTAAAAGCAAATACCGAAAAAGTTGTATTAACACTGTCGCAAAATGCCTTTGGTGTATTCGACAATAAAGTTGCTTTAAATAAGATATCTGCCGATATTCAGGTTAATGAAGCATTAGCTCAAACCAAATTATTAGATACTCAAAAATTTACTGCTAAAGTTTTATTAACCGATGCAGAAATTGTGGTATCTGGTGGTAGAGGTCTAAAAGGACCCGAAAATTGGGGAGTTATAGAAGAGTTAGCTGATGTGTTAGGGGCTGCTACAGCTTGTACTCGACCTGTTTCTGACGAAGGCTGGCGCCCTCATCACGAACATGTTGGTCAAACAGGTAAAATTGTAGCTCCAATGCTTTATGTTGCTTGTGGTATCTCTGGTGCTATTCAGCATGTAGCTGGTATTAGCTCTTCGAAATACATTATAGCTATAAATAAAGATGCAGAAGCTCCAATTTTTGAAGCTGCCGATTATGGAATTGTTGGCGATGTAATGCAAGTATTACCCGAATTAACCAAAAAAATAAAAGAAGTTAAAAAATAATTTTCTTTTATTAAAAATCTGGTGAATGCCTGCAATTACAGGCATTCACTATTTTTATACTATAAAGTTACTTCTCTTGTGCATTTTAAGATATAAGTATAATTATATATAATGCACAAAAATTCTAGTTTTATTGAAGTTATTACAAAATAGAAAAATGAACTTATGAATTAAATATCACAAAAATTGTAATGTTTTTTTACGGGTTCTATTACTTCCCATGTGCATTTAAGACCTTTTTTAAAGGTTACAAAATCGCCTTTACTAATTAAAACATCACCATCTTGAGTATGAACAATTACTTTACCTTCAAGAAAATAACATTGTTCTTCAGAATCATATTCCCAATCGAATGAACAAACTTGTTTTTCCCATATGGGCCATTCAAAAACTCCCAACGATTTTAAATTTGAATTTGATAAATGTTGAATTGTAATGTATGAATTCATAGGAATGTGATTTTAATTCAAAATTATATTGGTTTTCTTTAAAAATCAATGTCTCTAAGCATATTTTTGAATTAATTATGTAAAAGCACTAAATATTTTAGCTTAAATATCTTAAAAATGATGTAATTTTGAAAAAAAATAGTTATGAATCGATTTATATTTATTTATCTTGCTTTAGCTTTATGTTTCGATAATCTTTATTCGCAGGAACATAAAAGTATTCATCAGCGACAATTGGAGTATTATCAGCAATTTAATGCTGCTTCAGCCGAAGAGTGGGAAGCTATAAGAGGTAAATCAAGACCCAATGGACGTATTTCAAATAAGAGTTGTACGTTAAATAAAATTGTTTTCGGTTGGCATCCATATTGGAGCAATGGTTTAGAAGCTAATTACGATTGGTCGCTTTTAACCGATTTATCTTATTTTTGTTATACGGTAGACCCTTCAACCGGAAATGCTACTACGACTAATGGATGGTCATCGGCTAATGTTGTAACACAAGCATTAGCACATGGCGTTCGTGTCAATCTTTGCGTTACTCTATTTTCTGATCATGCTACTTTTTTAGGTAGTTCAACTGCTAAACAAACGCTTATTAATAATTTAATAAGTCTTATTCAAGCACGAGGAGCTCATGGTGTAAATATTGATTTTGAAGGATTACCTTCATCACAAAAAACAAATTTTACCAATTTTATGATTGATTTATGTAATGCATTTCATACTCAAATTCCCGGTTCACAGGTAAGCATTTGTTTATATGCAGTCGATTGGAGTACAGTATTCGATATACCAACACTTAAAAATTATGTCGATTTGTTTTGTATTATGGGTTATGATTATTATTATAGCGGAAGTTCAACTGCTGGACCAACTTCGCCTCTATATAGTTTAACCAGTACCTATAATTATAATGTTTCAAAATCCATAACTTATTATTTAAGTGCTGGTGTGCCTAATAATAAACTAGTTTTAGGTTTGCCCTATTATGGCGAAGAATGGCCAACATCATCGTCTTCAGTCCCTTCAAGTACAACAGGAACAGGTTCAGCCAAATTTTATAATACAGTAAGAGATAATACATCCGGTTATTATTCATCAGCCAATAAACATTTTAATGACAATAGTTATGTGCCATATTTTGCCTTTAATAATGGTACAACATGGAAACAATGCTGGATTGACGATGCTTATAGTTTAGGTAAAAAAATGGAGCTTGTTTGGAAACGTGGTATTGCCGGTATTGGTATTTGGGCTTTAGGTTACGATGATGGTTATCCTGATTTATGGAATAAAATTGAAGAGAAATTAACGACATGCTTTACCAATGCATGTGTAGATACTATTTTCGATATGGGAGGTCCATACTTGAATTATTACGACAAAGAAAACTATGCATATACCATTCAACCTGCTAATGCCTCATCGGTTACATTAGATTTTCAATCGTTCGAGACAGAAGCAGGCTATGATACGCTGTGGTTATACGATGGGCCTTCAACTTCATCGCCTCTTATTGGAGCTTATACGGGCACCAATAGTCCTGGCTCTGTTACTACAACGCAACCAGCTATTACTGTTCGTTTTAAAAGCGATAATGCAACCAATAAAGCAGGTTGGACAGCTATTTGGCATTGCAATGTAGATAATGTATTACCCACAACTAGTATCGCTACTACTGGTAATTGGAAAACACAAGATTTTACAGCCGATTTTACCGATAACGATAATATTGGTGTTGAAAAATCGTTTTACCAAGTACTCGATTTTGATGGAACTTACTGGGGTGCAAATGCTCAACGCGGTT
>JABUFC010000054.1 GCA_013314715.1 Bacteroidales bacterium
GCCATGAGAATAAATTCACAGCAACCGAAAATGAAATTATCACTCACAAATAAGCCTTGCTCTTTATTCGAATGGCGTATTCCATGTGACCTTAATTTAAAAATTAAAAAATAATTACACATGAAAACTTTATACCTTACTTTACTTTTATTATTAGGTTCATTTGCCTTTTTAAATGGACAAGTTACAATACAGCAATCATCGCTACCCGCACCCGGCGACACATTTGCATATATTGTTGACCAAAATCCGAGCATAGCCTTTAATTATACACAAGCTAATGCCACATGGAATTTTGCTTCATTGCAAAACGACACTATAAAATATGCAACATATGGAATAAGCTCTCAACTTCCATTTATATCAAGCTTTCCAGGTTCTAATTTATATACTTATGGTCCTGGTATTCTTTACGGTGGTTTAGGTGGAGCTGCCCCCTATTACAACAATTTTGGACATATGCTTTTTGCTACCAATAGCAACGGTTTTTATACCGTAGGTTTTCGAAGCGATTTTGGATTTGGAATGACTAATGTGCTTGTTCAACCCAATGAGCTGCTTATGAAAGTTCCTTTTTCCTATCAAGATTCAACCTATCAGGAATCGAGCTGGGAAATAAACTACCATGCTGTTTCAACCGACTATGATACCATATACAAAAGGTTTAATTTTAAAACACTGGTCGCTAAAGGTTACGGGACACTGATAACTCCTTATGGCACGTTTAATCAATGCCTAGCTGTTGAAGAGCATTTGCGTTTCTACGACACCATTTATATTAAATACGGAACCATGACATTATATAAAACTCTAGCACAAGCCGATACAGTAATAACCGTCCATGTATGGAGCGAAAATAAAGTTAATGCTTTACTCACAGCTTATTACAACCCACAAACCATGGCTTGTACATCTATTGAATATATGAATTATGAAGATCTAAACCATGTTCAACCTCTATCAATTTCAACGCAAAGCCATTTTTATCCCAATCCTATTAAAGCAGGCAGCACCTGCACCATTTCTATTCCTGCCGATGTTGTTTCGATTACAACTATCAACGGAAAAGCTATTCAAAACATAACTGTGCAAAACAACCAAATAACTATCCCCCACTACCTAAAACAAGGTGAATATATCATTGCTATTTATAAAAATAACAAGATTGTTCATAAAAGTCCTTTAATAATCCAAAATGACTAAAGACCGCATTAGTATTTTCTGGTTTAGACGCGATTTACGTCTAAACGATAATCATGCACTTTGGCAAGCCTTACAATCCAAATTTCCTACCTTACCCATCTTTATTTTTGATGAGTACTTTTTCAAACAATTCCCATCAAACGATAGGCGGTTCAATTTAATTTATGACCAATTATTTCAACTAAACCTTGAATTAAAAAAATATCAGTCGGGCATTCAGATTTACAAAGGTAAGACAACCGAAATTTTTCATCATCTTCTTAGAAAATATGATATAGCAAGCGTTTTTTGCAACGAAGACTATGAGCCTTATGCCATTCAACGCGATCATGAATTGCAAATCATGCTTCAAAAAGTGGGAATTCCTTTTTCTACTTTTAAAGACCAAGTTATTTTCCACAAAGATGAAGTTATTAAAGAAAATGGTCAACCTTATACTATTTACACCCCTTACAAAAACAAATGGATTTCGTTATTTTCACTAAAACATATAAAAAACTACCCATCTGAAACATTATTACATAAATTGTATCAACACCATACACCTTTTCCTAGTAAAAAAGATTTAGGTATAATAAACCACCTCTACCATCTTAAACCGTTAAATTTAAAAAACATAGCTGAATACGAAAATATTCGCGATTATCCCTATCGATCGGGCACGTCAAATGCTTCGGTTTACTTGCGATTCGGACTCATTAGCATTAGAGAACTTATACAAAATACCATCAACATAAATCAGCATTTTATTCATGAACTTATTTGGCGTGAGTTTTTCATGCAAATTTTATATCATTTTCCATATGTCGAGCATTCTAATTTTAAATCGCAGTATAATCAACTCCAATGGTCAAATAATGAAAAACATTTCGAACTATGGACTAAAGGGCAAACCGGTTATCCACTTGTAGATGCTGGCATGCGGGAATTAAATACTACCGGATATATGCACAACCGTGTTCGCATGATTGTTGCCTCGTTTCTAACTAAGCATCTTTTAATTGATTGGCGCTGGGGCGAAGCCTATTTTGCTCAACACTTACTCGATTATGAACTCAGTTCCAACAATGGCAATTGGCAATGGGCAGCAAGTACCGGTTGCGATGCTGTTCCCTATTTTAGAATATTTAATCCTACTACACAAATCGAAAAATATGACAAAAAATTGGAATATATCAAACAATGGATACCCGATTATCATCCACAAAAATATATAGCACCCATTATAAATCACGAAGAAGCAAGACACCGGGCACTCGAAGCCTATAAAAGAATAAGGCTGCCCAATTGAGCAGCCTTTATTCATTTTATCTATTGATCTATTTACTTCTTAATATTAGGTAATTCAAGTCCATAGCCCTTTTTCTTATCTTCAGCTTTTAATAAGAAAGCAAAAAGCAAAGCCAATAAGCTAAAGCTTGTAAAAATAATCATAGGTAATGTATAATCATAAATAGCAGCAGTTTTACCATCGGGCATTGCACGATATCCAACAACACAATAGGCATCTAAAACCCATCCAATTAAAGCAGGAACGCCCATCAAACCCCAATTCTGAACCCAGAAAATTAGCGAATAAGCAGATCCTAATTGATTTTCGGGAATAATTTTAGGAACAGAGGGCCACATTGCCGAAGGTACCAATGAAAAACCTATTCCTAAGATAATGATTAAAACGATAGCAATTAACCAATGATTGATAAAAGGAATAGCAAACATAGAATGAACAAAAATCAATAAAAACGAGCCAATAATCATAATAGTAGCTCCTTTGCCTTTACGGTCATATAAATTACCAAAAAATGGAGTTAAGAGAATTGTTCCAAAAGGCAACATAGCAGGTATTAAGCCGGCTAAATCTTGAGGCACATTAAATTTTTGAACCATTAAATCGGTTGCATATTTTAAAAATGGGAAAACGGCTGAATAGAAAAGTACACACAATAAAGCAATGTACCACCAGCCTTTATTGGTAATGATTTTAAAAATATCGGAAATGCGAAAAGCTTCTTCATCATTAACAATATTATTTTCTTTATTAAAGTCTGCATTTTCCTTATCTAATTTCACATCCATAAACACATATACGATAAAACCAATAAGACCAATACAAAGCATAAGTAAAGCCATCAAAATAGGTTTAGAAACATGCCCTAATGATTCAGCAATTGGAACTGAAGTTGCTAAAGCCAAAGCAGTACCGATACGAGCTGTTGCCATTTCAAGTCCCATTGCCAAAGCCATTTCTTTTCCTTTAAACCATTTTACAATAGTTTTTGAAACAGTAATACCGGCAACTTCAACGCCTACACCAAAAATAGCATAACCAAGAGCAGCTAACATAACTTGAGCTTTGGCATCGAACCATAAAATATGCCAAGTAATGCCTTCTAAAGTATTTGTTGATATAGCATAATATTTTAAACCAGCACCAATAACCATAATAGATGTAGCCATTAGTCCTGTAAAGCGAATACCCATTTTATCGAGTATAATACCGCCAATAATGAGCATAAATAAAAATACATTAAACCATCCATAGGCACTGGTAAAGAACCCATATTCATTGCTATTCCAACCTAATTGATTTTCAAGTAATCCTTTTAATGGTGCCATTACATCGGTTAAATAATAACCACATAACATTGTAAAAGCAACTATAGCTAGCGCTGTCCAACGAGCTGTTTTACTTTCTCTTAACGATTTTCTTATATTTTCAACCATAAAATAAACATTAATTTGTTGCAAAACTATAAAATTATATTGAGATTGAACAACCTTTCTTGTATTTTTTTTAAAAAGAGATTATTTTTTTGATACATTTGCAAAAAAATGTGACAAAAACATCCATATGATAAAGAAACTTATAATGCTGTTATTTTTTCCTTACATTGCATATAGTCAGGGAATTAATTTCTTTGAAGGCTCTATTGAATCCTTAAAAAAAGAAGCGGCCAAACAAAATAAGTTAATTTTTATAGATTGTTATACTTCATGGTGTGGACCCTGTAAGTGGTTAGCTAAAAATGTTTTTACCAATAAGCAAGTGGGCGATTTTTATAACAAATATTTTATAAATTATAGCCTCGATATGGAAAAAGGAGAAGGAAAAGATTTTCAAAAACAATATGGCATTAGTGCATATCCAACATTACTTTTTATAGATTCAAAAGGCAATATTCAACATCGTTATGTCGGCGCATGCGATACAGCTACTTTTATTGGTGTTGGCAAACAAGCCTTAGATTCTGTAAATAATTTTGGTCATTTTCTTAAAGAATACAAAAAAGGTAATCGTACCCCTGATTTTCTTGCAAAATATGCGTTAATGTGTGCATCTGTTTACTATCCCTATAACGTGGATGAATATTTTAAAACACAAGCCGATTCTCAACTCTTTTCTGAAATGAACTTTAAAATTATGGAAACCTATCATCCCAATGTACTTTCCAGAGAATTTCAATTTTTAATGAAAAATATTAATACTTATATCAAACAATATGGCTTCTCAAAAGTTTTTAGTTTAGCAACTTCAACCATGAGTCGAACACTTTATTCCATGTCCAATCAAAATAAATTTGATGTTTCTAAACAAATTGATGATTACATAAAACCATTAAATTTACCAGAAGAAAACTATTGGAAAAATGCTTTTTTACTTGATTATTATGGTTTTTATAAAGTCAAAAAATATCCTGAATACATTCATCAAACCAATGAATTTCTCATTTCGGCAAGGGAATCTAATCCTAGGTATTTAGGTCAATCTGTTTCGGTAGTAATTGATTTTGTCAGTGAACGAATTACTGACCCTAATCTACTCGAACAATTTGTCCCAATAATTAATCAATTTGCACCTATTTTCTCAGCTCAATCGAATTTCAAAATGGCTAAAATTTACTATATTTTAAAAAATAAAGAAAAAGCAAACGAACATTTAGCTAAAGCTGAAAAATATTTCAAAGAAGAAAATCAAAAAAAAGAACTCAACGAACTTAAGCAAAAAATAAACGAACTATAATAAGGGGCTAAAAACCCGAGCTATTCCTTGTGCTAAATGATTAATAAAAGGTTTTGATAAATATTCTTCTAAAATAACTTTATCACAATATTTTAAATCTTCCAAAAATGAAGCTTTAAGTTTTAATGCCACCTCTTTATTATAAATTAAAGCATTAACTTCAAAATTCTGATCAAAACTTCGTAAATCCATATTGGCAGTTCCTACAGATGATACTATGTCATCAACAACTAACACCTTACTATGTGTAAACCCCTTTTTATAACTATAAATAGAAACATTCGCTTCTAACAATTCAGGCAAATAAGAAAGTGAACCATAATAAGTTAATTTTGAATCTGATTTACTTGGTAAAATAATGCGAACATCAACACCACTTAACGAGACTGTTTTAATAGCCGTTAAAATACTTTCATTGGGTATAAAATAAGGAGTCGAAATATAAATATATCGTTGAGCTGTAGTTATTAAATAAAAATAAGCTTGCATTATACTATTCCAGTCTGAATCAGGTCCACTCGTTACTATCTGAACCATACATCGTTGTTTAATTTTGATATCGGGAAAAAACACATCATCTGAAATTAGTTTATTGGTAGCAAAATACCAATCGGTTAAAAAAATTAATTGCAAAGAATTAACAGCGTTTCCTGTTATTTTTAAATGTGTATCACGCCAAATACCTATATCGGGCTTTCCATATAAATACCTATCAGCAATATTTAAGCCACCTATATAGCCTATTTCACCATCAACAACAACAATTTTACGATGATTTCTAAAGTTAAGACGTTGAGCAAATCTAGGGAAACGAACAGGCAAAAAAGCACATATCTCAATGCCTACAGCTTCTAATTCGTTTATAAAAGATTTACTTAATCCCCAAGAACCAACATCATCATAAATAATTCTAATCTCAACCCCCTCTTTTGCTTTTTTAATAAGTAACTCTTTAAGCTGATTACCGACACTACCTTCTTCTATAATATAATATTCTAAATGTATATGATGCTTTGCCTTTGCAATAGATTCGAAAAGTGCTGGAAAAGTTTCGGAGCCATTATTTAATATTTCAACGTTATTGTGCATCGTAAGTAATGCCTTACTGTTTGAAAACAATAATTTAACTACACCTGCTTTACTTACCAGGGCCTCATCGTTTTGAAATATATGATGAGTTAAATGTTTATTTTGCCATGAAATATGTTTCTCTATCTGACGAAAATCGAGCAATTCTTTTCGAAAAAATATTTTTTTTCGACGATGTGAACGACCAAATATATAAAATAAAATTATACCAGCAATAGGAATTAATAAGATAATTGCTATCCATGCAATTGTTTTTATAGGATCACGACGCTGAAATAATAATATTGCAATAGTTAAAACAATTAAAATCGCTAATATTATTTGCCATCCCGATACTACTATATTCCAAAAATCAGTCATTGCATTTTAATGTTAATACAACAATTTCGGGATACATACCTATGCGTCCCATATAGCCTATTGTACCTATACCCCGACTTACGTAAAGATAATTATTATTTTCGTTATATAAGCCCCACCATTTTTTATATTTTAACGACGATGGACTCCATTTTATTCCCCAAAAATCTAATCCAAACTGAAATGCATGTGTATGACCTGATAATGATATACTACGAACAAACGAATGTTTTATTTGTTCATCCCAATGTGTTGGATCGTGACTAAGTACAATAGAAAACTTATTTGTATCTATCCCCCTTAAAGCTTTTAATAAATCACCATATTGTTTAAATGGTTTTAATCCCCAATTGTCAACTCCAATTAAAGCAATAGAATCATTCCCTTTGCAAATATAGGTATGGGCATTTCTTAAGTATTTAAAACCATTGTTTGTTAAATATTTTATTAAATCTTTTAAATTTTTTTCCTTTTCGGATGGAGACTTCCAAATAGTATAATCGCCAAAATCATGATTACCAAGAATTGCATATTTACCATAACGAGCATATAACTGTTTAAGGTCATTGTTTATTATGCTTAATTCACTGGCAAACTGATTTACAGCATCTCCTGTAAAAAGAATCAAATCTGCTTTTTGAACATTACAAGAATCTAATATCTTTTTAAATGCCTTTGCATTAAGCCAAAAACTACCCGCATGAATATCAGAAATTTGAATAATCTTAAAACCATCGAAAGTACGTGGCAAGCGATCTATTTTTAATTCTATATGGCTAACCGTTACTTTATTTCTGCCTATAAAAATTCCATACATTAGCATGAATGCCCAAAAAATAGTTACACTCAAAATAGTAAGTTTAAAAGCTATACTATTTAACAAATGCTTATTAAACCTTAACCATATAAAAATAAAAGGAGATATTATTAATAAAAAGACTTTGGGTATTATCCATACCAAATAAAACGAAATAATGTAAAAAATTAAAGTATAACGCTCAAATTGATAATCAAACGAAAACACATAATTAGTGGCGATTCCCAAAACCCCCAAAAATAGAAATGGAACAAAATTCCATAATATCACTTTTTTTAACAAAGTAGGCCTAAAAAAATAAAAACGTACAATTATAGCCGTCAACAACTCCAGTAAAAAAAGAAAAACAAAAAACAGAATCATTACAATGCAAATTTGGAAAATAAATACAGCCTTATTACTTTTGCACAAAAATAAATAATATTATGGCAAATATTCGCAACCTTAAAAAAGATATTGATTTTTTAACCAATGAAGTTATTAGCGATGCATTTTTAGCATTAGGTTTTCATGGCGAAAAAGTAGAAGAAAAAGTAAGTGCATTACTTGAAGAAGTAGTTGAATTTCATAATAATTGCTACGAAAAAATAAATGCTGCACCAACTGGCAAACACAACTCCAATGCAAAACCATATTTTCGTGCCATTAAAACCGACATGGAAAAAAAATACAGCGAATTTTTCGAAAAACTAAGTAATATCATTGCAAACAAATAAGCAACTTTTATAAAAGCTCATTTTCGCTTATTTGTTAATAAATATTCAACTTTGTTGAAAATTTATTTCGTATAAATAAAATGGAATAAAACATTTTCATAAATTTGCAACTTACAAAATTAAAAGATTAAACTATGTTGACATTCATTGTATCAAGTACAGAATTATATTCTCATTTACAACAGCTTAATAAAGTTGTACCATCCAAAAGTACATTACCCATATTAGGTAACTTTTTATTTAATATTGAAGATAATGTTTTAAAATTAACAGCAACCGATACCGCCAATACCATTTCAACTCTTCTTCCCCTTAGCAATGTTGAAGGTTCTGGAAGCATTTGTATCGATGCAAAAAAATTACTTGACATTTTAAAAGAATTTGGCGAACAACCCATTACCTTTAATATCAATACCGAAACAGAAATTGTAGAAATTTTAACTCAAAACGGGAAATTTTCATTAGCAGGTTATAATGCCGAAGATTTTCCTCAAGTTCCTGTATTGCAAGAAAAGAATGCGCATAAATTAATTATTTCAGGCGAAGCCTTATACACAGGAATCGTAAAAACCATTTTTGCTGTTGCCACAGACCCACTTCGTCCTATTATGAATGGCATATACTTCGATATGTCGCCAACAGAATTTTGTTTTGTAGCTACCGATGCTCATAAATTAGTACGTTATAAACGTTTTGATATAAAAGTTGAATTTACCGAATCGTTTATACTCGGGCAAAAATCAGCAAACCTTCTTAAAACAATGATAGACAAAACAGACAACAACATCGAGTTGGCTTTCGATAAACAAAATGTTCACTTTACATTTAGCAATGGCAGTCATCTTGTTTGTCGCCTGACGGAAGGTGTATATCCAGCCTACAATTCTGTTATTCCAGTCGAAAACCCTAACAAACTCACCATAGATCGTGTAGAACTGATGAATAGTATAAAACGCGTTAGTATTTTTTCAAACCCTGCTACCAATTTAGTTCGTTTACAATTAAATCCCAACCATATCGTTATTAGTGCCCAAGATTACGATTTGGCGACTTCAGGCATCGAACAAATTCCATGCTCCTACGATGGCGAACCTATGGAAATTGGATTCAAATCTTTATTCTTACTCGAAATTCTTGCCAATCATACTACACCCAATGTAATACTCGAACTCTCTGATCCTACACGTGCCGGCTTAGTTCTTGCCGCAGAAGAAGATCATCAAATTGAAGACACCTTAATGCTTATTATGCCCATGAAAATTAATGCTGAATAAAATATTTATTGTTTTTTTTATAAAAGGTGGTATTGTGCCACCTTTTTTATTATTTTAGCTTCAAATTTTTTTTATATGATTCAGCATCGAAGAGTTTTATTATTAAGCTTATTATTTCTATTTTTATCAAATATACTTTTTTGCCAAGACTTAGCCAAAAAAGAAATTGAAAAACAAGCCGAAAAAAATTGGAACAATTTAAATTATAAACTAGCAGCCGAACAATACGAAAAACTTCTTTCGCTTGAAGCACAAAACTTAGAATATGCCTATCGTTTTGCTGTATCTAATTTTTTAGCCGGTTTTAATATCGACAAATCTTTAAAATATATTGAACCTTTATTAGGCAAAGAAAACGCCCCCAACGATGTTGCTTTTTGGATAGGTAAAATGTATATGTACCAATATCAATTTAACGATGCTATTGATATGTTCAATACATTTATTGCCAGCAGTGGAATTACTTCGTCGCAAATAGCTGAAGCGAAAAAGCAAATAAATATGTGTTTATCGGCTATTCAACTATTAAATAAACCCGTAAATGTATCTTTCGAAAACCTAGGACCCAATATCAACTCATCGGCCAACGATTTTTTACCATTAATACCTAACACCGAAGATCTCTTAATTTTCACTTCTGATAAGCGATTCGATGAAGCATCTCAAACATTTGATGAAAATATTTACATATCCTATCCAGAAAAAAATGGATGGTCGTTGTCAAAACCATTAAGCTACTTAAATACATTCGACCCCGAAAAAGCTGTAGGTATTAGTCCAGATGGTAAAATTTTATACGTTTGCGGACACTTTGCAAATTCTTACAGCGATATAAATGTTGCAATTCAAAAAAATAAACAATTCAAATTTGACCCTTTAAATAATGTATTTAACACACTAGGAAATAAACTAACTACCGGTGCTTCTATTACCGAAGATGGTAAAACAATTTATTTTTCTGCAGTACGTCCCGACGCTATCGGCAAAAGTGACATTTACGTAATAAAAATATTGCCCAATGGACAATGGAGTCAACCCAAAAACTTAGGCGAAACCATAAACACAAACGAAGATGAAATTTATCCTTATATCTCTGCCGATGGAAAAATATTGTACTTCTCAAGCCAAGGACACAATAGTATGGGCGAATATGATATTTTTGTAAGCTATTTTAACGAAATAACAAATGAATGGACAACACCACAAAATTTAGGATACCCTATTAATAGCCCAGGACCCGACTACAACATAATATTCTCACCAACTAAAAAATATGCATACATATCTGCTATTCGTAAAGAAGGATTAGGCGGGTTAGATATTTATAAACTCATTTTCAACGATGCCGAAGCACCCACCACTATTTTAAAAGCTTCCATTTATACCAAAAACCATACTGATTCTTCTTTGTGGCGTCCCAATCAGGAATTATTAAATATTACTATATACGACAAAAACAAAAATGTATTTGGGAAATATTTATACAACTACAATTTAAATCGTTTTGTTGCCGCCTTGCCTGTAGGTAATTATACACTCGAAATCACAGCAACAGGCTATAACAATTACATCGAAAACATTGAAATTTTGGACCGTTCTTTGTATGTTCCTGAAATTGAAAAAAACATTATACTTATAAAAAAATAAACCATGAAAAAGTTAACCTATTCTTTAATCATTTTAATGCTAATTTTAACTCAAACAGTTTTTTCACAAGAAGAATTAAGCGATGCAAATACTAATTTCGATGACGAAAATTACGAAGTAGCATTAAAACAATATTTAAAATTTTATAAAAAAAATGCCAACGACCCCCAAATAAATTACAAAATTGGGATTTGTTATTTAAAAACAAACTTCGACAAAAAATCGGCTCTTACTTATTTACTTAAAGCCGATAGCTTAAAACCCAATTATTTTCCCAGCATCACATTCGATCTTGCACAAGCGTATTTTCATGCACTTAATTTTACTAAAGCTCAAGAATATGCTCAAAATTACACTCAAAATAAAAAATTAAAGCCAGAAGAATTAGCCGTTGTAGATAAATTTTTCGAAACTATTGAAAATGCTAAGAAATTAACATCTAAACCGATCAACGTAACCTTTATTAATTTAGGTAAAACACTCAATTCACCCCAAGACGACTATATACCTTTTATCACCGAAGACGAAAATTTTATGGTATTTACCTCGGCACGTAAATATTTGAGCGATTATCAACAATTTATTAAAGGTGTCTATTTCAGTAAAAAATCGAATGGTATATGGTCGGCAGCAACAGCTGCTAGTTCTAAAATAAATTCTGACGAAAACGAAGAAGTAGTTGGAATTAGTAAAGATGGCAATACATTGTTGGTTCATGTTGATAGGCTCAGCAATCCCCATGATATTTTTTATTCCGAAAAAAATAAAAGCGGAAACTATGGAGAATTAAAAGATTTTGGACCCAATATTAATTCAAAATCAAGCGAAATGGGTGCCTCACTTACCATTACAGGCGATACTTTGTATTTTGCAAGTAATCGCCCTGGAGGAATGGGTGGCTTTGATATTTATATGAGTGTAAGAAGACCTGATGGCACATGGAGCCCAGCAACTAACCTTGGCGAACCCATTAACACTGCCGATGATGAAAATTATCCTTATATAACTGCAGACGGACAATATTTATATTTCTCTTGTAACGGCAGAAACAGTATGGGAGGATACGATATTTACAAAAGTAAATTAGCAGATGGAAAATGGAGCGAACCTATTAATCTAGGATATCCTATTAATGACACATACGACAATTACAATATTGCACTTACTAGCAATACACGTTATGGATATGTTAGTAAATGCGATAATAATAGTATAGGTGGTTTAGATATTTACAGAATTATTTTTAATGATGTTCCACCAACCAATATCGCTTTTACAGGGAATATCTTAGTTGGCGATAGTATTAAAAATGTGCCATTTAAACAAGTTGACTCTTTAATTACCATATCGGTCATTAACAAAACAAACCCTTCGCAAACCTATTCTTATCAACCCAGCAAAAAAGGAAAATATACCATTGCTTTAACACCCGGTTATTGGGAATTAGAAATATCTGGAAATGCATACGAAACCTATAAAAAAGAATTTATTATACGCGATGAACAACCTACACAAACCGTATATTTTCAAAATATTTATCTGAAGAAAAAAATTAAAAAATGAACTTACCACTTAAAAAACCTATTGTATTCTTCGATATCGAAACAACAGGAACCGACATCGTACATGATCGTATTGTAGAAATAACCATACTACGAATTGAAACCAATCAAAAAGAAAACCTCAAAACCTATCTCATTAATCCCGAACGCCCAATACCACCAGATGTTACCAAAATACATCATATTACCAACGAAATGGTTAAAAACAAACCCACCTTTAAAGAATTAGCTAGCACTATTTACGATTTTTTTGAAGGTGCAGATATAGCCGGCTTTAATGCTATAAAATTCGATATCCCCTTATTAGCAGAAGAATTTCTCCGCTGCGACATTGACTTTAGTATGAAAAACCGGAATGTTATCGATGTTCAAGTCATTTTTCACAAAATGGAACAACGAAACTTATCGGCAGCATATAAATTTTATTGTAGAAAAGACCTCGAAAACGCACATAGTTCAGAAGCAGATACGATAGCAACTTATGAGATTCTTAAAGCTCAACTAGATTATTACCCACAACTACCAAAAAACATGAAAGAACTTAGCCAATTATCAGCGTATCATCGACATGCCGATTTATTTGGTCACATTATTTTTAACGATAAAAACGAAGAAGTATTTAATTTTGGAAAATACAAAGGACAACGTGTAGCCGATGTACTAAAAAAAGATAGTGGATACTATGGCTGGCTGCAAAATGCCGATTTTCCATTATATACAAAAAAAATAATAACCGAAATTTATGTAAAATTAAAACAAAATGAATAATTGAAATGAAAATAATTTGTGTTGCTCGCAATTATCATCTTCATATCCAAGAATTAAATCATCAGGTCCCTCAAGAACCCACATTCTTTTTTAAACCGGATGTTTCGTTACTTAGAAATAATGAACCCTTTTTTATCCCTGAATTTTCTGCCAATATTCATCACGAAATAGAATTAGTTTACCGAATTTGTAAGGTAGGAAAAAATATTTCACCACGTTTTGCTCATCGTTATTACGATGCCATTGCTTTAGGAGTAGATTTTACAGCTCGCGACTTGCAAGAACGCTGCATTAAAGAAGGTTTACCATGGGAGATGGCTAAATCGTTTGACAATGCTGCTGCTATTAGCGCTTTTATTCCTAAAGAAAACTTTACAAATTTAAATAATATTCGTTTTTCTTTATATATCAACGGGCAGATAGTTCAACAAGGCATATCGTCTGATATGATTTTTAAAGTGGAGACCATCATTACACATGTTTCAAAGTTTGTAACTTTAAAAACAGGTGATTTAATATATACCGGTACTCCTGCCGGCGTTGGTCCAGTTAACATTAACGATCATCTCGAAGGTTATATTGAAGACAAAAAAATGCTCGACTTTTATATTCGCTAATACGGTTGAGTTAATTTTAATAAATTTGCTTTTTCAAAGTAATAACGAGCTTTAGCAGTATCTTTTTTATACTGAAAATATTGCCCCAACGTAAGCGCACGCTGATAACTTGTTGGATTTATTGCAAAACCTTTTTCCCAAAATTTTATAGCCGTTGATGTATCGTATTGCGTTAAATAATAATATCCTATTGAAACATAAGGAATATCGGTAAGTGTATCGTAACGCAACATCTGTTCGGCATAATATTTAGCACTGTCGTTTTTATTTACCCTAAAATAATAATTTATAATACTTTGCCAAAGTTTTGGATATTGCTTATTTATGTTTAAAGCTTTTACATAATATCGAATAGCTAATGTATCTTGTTTTAACATTTCATAACTCATACCAAGATTAAAATTTACTTCAAAGCTCTGAGGTTTGTAGCGGTATGCTTTATGCAAAAATTCTAAGGCTTTTTGAGGTTCATTGTAAAAATTGATATACAAATTAGCTACATTGTTTAATGCTTTAGGATTGTCGGGAAAAAGCTCCAATGTTCTTAAATAATACTTTAAAACACTGTCTAATTGCGGTTTAAGTTCTGAAAACGAATGTTGCAAAGGATTATTCTGCATAACCCTATCCATAATATTTTGTGCTAAAATATCGTTGGCTTTTACCGAATTATCAAGGTATTCTATATCATGTGAAAATAATTTAATTTCGCTACGCCAATAACTATTTCGGCTTATCGTTTTAATTCCATACAATATCAGAATGATAAAAAATATGTATTTTGCTTTTGCATTTATCATTTTAAGATTTTGTTCTACAAAAGGCACCTTAAAATATACAAACAATAATGAAACTACTGTAATAGAAAAACCAAGCGATGGAGCATTTAAAAATCGATCTGCTACTATACCATTTATCTCCATCATATAATTAGAAAAAGGGAAAATAGCAGCCAGATATATCAGAAAACCATATAATAAATATGGGCTTTTTTTCCATAACTTAATAAAAATTAAAATAATAAAAATATGTAATATTACCGATAACCATACAATCGCATCGGTAATAGTTACTTCAGGAATAGTATATAAACCATAATAAAATAAAAGTGGATGCGGGAAAACTAATAATCGTAAATAATACAACAAGGTTAATGCAGCCATAGAAAAACGCGCTGACCATGTATGATTGTATCGAAGAGGATTTTCAAAAGAAAATAATTCTAGTTCATCAGATGGAAAAAGCCAAGTGGGTAATTTATACATTATATAAGCAGCATACCAAAGTACTATGAGCGAAAGAACGATTCTGATTATTTGAACATTTTTAAACGTATTTATTTGCAAAAAATCTTTCAATGGTCTTGATATTAAATACTTAAAATAAAATACTATCGGCAACATTAATGTAAAAGCAATTGCACTCTGTTTTGACAAATAAGAACATACAAATAACAATAGAGCCAATAAAAGCTGATACCATTTACCCGTTTCAATAAAATTCATAAAATGAATACTTGCCCAAACAGCAAAAAGTAAGTATAAAATTTCTTCGCGGTTTTTTAAACTTGCTACCACCTCTGTATGAACAGGATGAAACATCCATAATAACAACACTGCCCAAATAAATAAAAGACTAACGTTATTGGCCAATATTCGCTTTAACCAAAGCAACATAACATATGCCAATAAAGCATACAATAAAATGTTAATAAAATGACTTACGTGAGGATTTACTCCAAATAAACTAACTTCAATTGCAAATACAGCTTTTGTAAAAGGACGATAACCAAATTTAGCCTGACTATTCTCAAAATACCTCGAAGTAAATATTTCGGGTATTGCAGAAATACCTTTTTGAACCATGGCATTATCTTTAACAACAAACACATCGTCCATATTGTAATAATGCCCAATAGTATTGCCATATAAAACAAAACTTAAAATCAAAATAAATACAAACGACCATTTGTTTTCTGTTAACCACTTATAACTACTAGAATTATTCGTCTTTTGGTGTTTCATCTGTAATTATTTTTTATTTTTTTAATGAAGGTCAGAACTTGTCTCGTCAGTATAACAAGATGAGTCCTTTGCAAGGCTATTAACATGCAAATATGTGATTGTTAATAACTTATTGATGTTTTTATTTAAAATTCCAGAAATAATGGTTATTTTAGCGTTATGAAATTAGAAAAATCAGGAAATATGAC
>JABUFC010000055.1 GCA_013314715.1 Bacteroidales bacterium
TGCAAAAATGAAAAATAAAATGTAAGTATATCGTTTCATATCAATTGTTATTTATAGTTAGCTTATATATCATAGCTTCAAGCTTTTCGAGTTTTTGTTCTAAATCTTTTATCTTTGCCAGTGCTACATTTATTTTATAGTTGTTTTCATGCATGCAAGTTAAAACATTTGCTTGAATTTCCAAAATAAATTTACAATTGTACTCTATATCTTAAGAGTTTACCAAGATTATGCATTTTAAAATGTGTAATCGATAAAGTTCTTGTAATCAATTCAAAAGTTTTTGAATTTAAACAATCATTAGTAAGCTAAACTTCGTAGTTTTAAAATCTGTCTTATACTTGTTTTTTTTAAAAAAAAGCATTACGTTTGCATATAATTTAGACTAAATAAAAATTAATATGAGTACCATAGAAATCAAAATACCTGCAATGGGAGAGGGTATTATAGAGGCAACCATCATAAAATGGCATGTAAAACCAGGAGATTTTATTAAACAAGATGATGTTGTATGTGATATAGCAACCGATAAAGTGGATTCAGAAATTACAGCTCCAGCTGATGGAAGAGTTGATTCGTTATTGTTTAAAGAAAATGATATTGTAGCGGTAGGAAAAACCATAGCCATTCTAAAAACGATGACGGCTGCGAACGAAACATTTACCAACGTGGCAAGTGAACAACAGTTTCAAACTGTTGCAATTCCTGCAGAACAAAAAGTAGAAAGTACAGTTTCTCAAAATAATGACGTAATAAAAAAAGATTTTATATTTTTAAGTCCTTTGGTTAAGCGTATGGTTCAAGAAAACAATATATCACATGAAGAATTAAGTCAAATACATGGTTCGGGTATAGAAGGACGCATAACTAAAGACGATATTTTATTATTTTTATCTAAAAAATCAAAAAATATCACTACTTCGGTGGTTTCACCCTCTAATTCAATTTCACAACCTATAAATATTTCGGCTAATGATACACTTGTAGAAATGGATCGGGTTCGTAAGTTAATAGCCGAGCATATGGTACGTTCAAAACAAACTTCTGCACATGTAACATCGTTTGTTGAAGTTGATGTAAGTCATATCGTAGCATGGCGTGAGGCCAATAAAATGCAATTTCAACAAAAACATGGTATTAATATAACTTATCTGCCTTTTTTTATAGATGCTACTATTAAAGCCATCTTGGATTATCCAATAATGAATGCCTCAGTTGTAGAAACAAAAATTATTATTCATAAAGCTATAAATTTAGGTATTGCGACTGCTCTTCCAAATGATAATTTAATTGTACCCGTTATTAAAAATGCCGAACAGCTTAATATGGTTGGTATAGTAAAATCGCTCAACGATTTAGCTCAAAGAGCTCGAGCTAACCAATTAAAGCCCGATGAAATTCAGGGTGGAACTTTTTCTATAACCAATTTAGGCACATTTGGTACATTAGCCGGAACGCCTATCATTAATCAGCCTCAGGTTGCTATACTTGGCATAGGAACTATTAGAAAAATGCCGGCAGTAATTGAAACGCCTCAAGGAGATGCCATTGGAATTAGGCACAAGGTTATTCTTTCACTCGCTTACGATCATCGTATAATTGATGGCATGTTGGCGGGAAAATTTTTAAATAAATTGACCTATACATTAGAACACTTAACATTTGAAAATTTATAAAAACTAAAAATTATCTTTGCTTATTTTGAAAATATGATGTAAGTTTGTTAAATATTTCTTAATTCGAAGTGAAAAAATATTTAATCGTCATATTTTCATTATTAATATTTGCTAAACCTGCTTTTGACCAAACTTATAAAAAAAAGTTTGTTGATGCAGAGTACCATTTCATGTTTGAAGAATATGATCTTGCTTTACCGTTATACTTGGATCTTTATAACCAAGATAAAGAGAATGCCAATTTGGCTTATCGCATAGGAATATGTTATATATATCAAAATTCACCTGAAGAAAAACGAAAAGCCATACCTTATTTAGAGTATGCGGTTCAACATATAACCAAAAAGTATAAAGAGGGTTCATATTTAGAAAAGAATGCTCCACCTGATGCATGGTTTTATTTGGGAACGGCTTACAGAGATGCCATGGAATTTGAAAAAGCAATAACTGCTTTTAAAAAATTTACTTCTACTGTATCTGTTAGTTCTGTTTATTATATAGACTATGTTAAAAGAGAAATTCAATGTACCGAAAACGCAAAACAACTCATAAAAAACCCAATAAAAATTGAACCTCAAAATTTAAGTGAAGTCATCAATGCACCGGACGAAGTTCAAAATTGCCCAGTTATTTCTGATGATGAGTCAATTATTGTATTTACAGCAGGTAAAAAAAACATATTTAGTGCAGAATTAGATTTAAATACTAATAATCCCGATTATAAACTCGATGATATTTATTTTGCCAAAAAAGTTGACGGTAAATGGAGTGAACCTGTAAATATTACCAAACAATTAGGCGCTGGAAATCAGCAACGAACAGTGCCTGTAAGCATTAGTTCTGACGGCAAAGAATTATATTTAGTACGCGACGATAATGACGATGGTAATATCTATGTGAGTTTCTTAAAAAATGATAAGTGGACTAAAATGAAACCCTTAAATAAACACATCAACACGAAGTATTGGGAATCTCATGCAACTATTACCAAAGATGGCAATACATTGTTTTTTACAAGTGATAGAGATGGCGGTTTTGGGGGATTAGATATATATCGTTCCGATAAAGATGATAAAGGCGAATGGGGACCTGCTGTTAACTTAGGTCCTACCATTAATTCTATTTATGACGAAGAAACGCCTTTTGTTATTGGCGATAAAGGGAAATATACCTTATACTTTAGCTCTCAAGGACACTACAGTATGGGTGGATTTGATGTGTTTTATAGCACTTTACTAAATAATAGCAAATGGTCAACACCTATAAACATAGGATTCCCTTTAAATACAGTGGGCAACGATTTATTTTATGTGCCTAAAGCAAATGGCGAATATTTTTTCTTTCCTCTTAATAATAACGAACGAGGTGGTATTGTTAAAAATAATATTTACAAAGCCAAAGTTAACCTTCCTGGCATGAAACCTGTTGAAGAAACAAAGCCTCCTCAATTAGTAAAAGTATTAGTTAAGGGAGTTGTTAAATTGGCCGATAATGCCAATGAACTACCCAAAGATATAGCAGTTGTTTTTTACGATAGTTTAAAAAATATAAATATTGCTTCTATTAAACCTTCTTTAGATAGTGGATATTATCAAAATGTGGTAGGTCCGGGAAGTTATCGTTTAACTTTTAGTTGTTCAGGGTATAATTCTAAAACAGAATATGTTTATATTCCCGAAAACTTTAGTGCAAAAGAAGTTGTTATAGATGCCACTTTAGAACCGATAGAAGTATCTAAAGGCGAATACTTTGTTATTCGAAATATCTTTTTCGATTATGGAAAATATGATTTACGAAGAGAATCCGAAATTGAGCTTCAGCGTTTAGCTCAATTGATGCAAAAAAATCCAGGATTAATGGTTGAAATTGTTGGTCATACCGATGCACTAGGGAGCGATAAATTTAACCAAAAACTATCTGAAAACAGAGCAAAAGCAGCCATTGACTATTTAGTCTCGTTAGGTATCGATCCGAGTCGTTTTGTTGCAAAGGGTATGGGCAAACGTGAATTTATAGCTATAAACAAGAATCCCGATGGATCTGACAATCCAGAAGGAAGACAACTCAATCGTCGAGTTGAAATAAAATTGCTCAATACAATTCCCGATAATGTTATTGTAGAAGCCATAAATGTACCGGCAAACTTAAGATACAGGAAAGATGCTAAAGTAAAAGACACAAATGTTTATACTGTATTATTGTTACAGCAAAAAGAAAAGGAGCTTGATGTTAATGTTCTAAATAAATTATTAAACTTAACTCAAACATTGAAACAAGATACATTATTTAAAAATAATGCTAACCCAATAAAAGACAATAAAATTGGCGATATGCTTGTATTTACTGCCGGTGAGTTTAAATCAAAATCCGACGCAATGCGAATTTTAAATGCAGTTAATGATTTAGGATTTACAGACGCCAATATTATTTCTACCGAAGAACTGACCAATATTAGTAGCAATATAGCTCGTAATTATCAACAAAAACAAGAAGAAGAAGAAATAAATGTAAAGAAAGATTATACTATTCAAGTAAAAGCTTATACTATCCCTGTTGATTTATCTGTATTTAAAGGCTTAAAAGGAGTTAAAGAAAATTATTGTACGGATGGATTTTATCGTTATACCTATGGTAGTTTTAAAAACAGGGCTGAAGCATTGAAAGAAAAAGAAAGATTGACCGAATTGGGTTATCCCGATGCATTTATTGTCAATTTAGAACAATTTAAAACCAAAATTGTAAGTAAATCGAACTTTACAATACAAATTAAATCATCTTCGAATCCTATATCATTAACTGTTTTCAAACCATTAAAATTGGAAGTTAAAGAATTGATTGGTAACGATGGCCATTATAAATATATATATGGCAACTATAATTCAATTGAAGATGCTCGTAAAGACCTCGAAAAAATAAGAAAATCAGGCTATCCCGATGCTTTTATTGTTAATATGGATAAATTCAAATAAAATTTTTCTAATTTCCTTACTTTAATATTTATTAACTTGCAGCGATTTTTAATTTTTAAGTTATGACATTTATCTACATTCATTGGAATGCCGATCCCACCATGATAGATCTTTGGGGATTTCCAATTAGTTGGTATGGCTTATTGTTTGCGTTAGGCTTTGTTTTTGGTTATATAATTATGCAAAAAATATTTCAACGCGAGCAAATTCCTCAAAAAATACTGGATAATTTAAGCCTTTATATGTTTATTGGGACAGTTGTAGGTGCACGATTGGGGCATTGTTTTTTTTATGAACCAGAATACTATCTTGCACACCCGATTGAAATTCTTTACATACGACAAGGTGGATTAGCGAGCCATGGTGCTGCTATAGCCATTTTAATATCATTATGGATTTTTAGTAAAAAACAAAAAAAGCCTTTTTCTTGGATTGTCGATCGAATTGTTATTGTTGTAGCTTTAGCCGGATTTTTTATTCGATTAGGAAATCTAATGAATTCAGAAATTTATGGCCAAGTAACTCATGTGCCGTGGGCATTTATTTTCGATAGAATAGATAATCAACCGCGACATCCCTCGCAATTATATGAATCGGTTGCTTATTTATTATTGTTCTTTTTATTGTATTGGATGTATTTTAAACGCAATGCATCCAAAAAGCCATATTTATTATTTGGAGTATTTTTATTGGGATGTTTTGGTTTTCGTTTTTTAGTTGAATTTATTAAAGATGTGCAAGTTGATTTTGAACATTTTATGGCATTAAAAATGGGGCAATGGTTGAGTATTCCATTTATCATTAGCGGCTTATATTTTATTTTTAGAAAAACAAAAGATGCTAAGTAAAGAATATATAACTTGGTAGACTTGTTTTTTTTGATTACTTTTGATTATCAGAAATTATTTATGAACGACGACTTCGATATTCGCGAATTTGCCAAAAACGAAAACGATTTTGACAAGCAGTTACGTCCACAACAACTCGATAACTTTTATGGTCAAGATAAAGTTGTAGAGAATTTGCGAATTTTTATACAAGCAGCAAAAATGCGTGGTGAATCGCTCGACCATGTTTTGTTGCATGGACCTCCCGGACTTGGAAAAACTACATTGGCTAATATTATTGCCAATGAAATGGAAGCAGAATTAAAAATCACATCGGGTCCTGTACTTGATAAACCAGGCGATTTAGCAGGTATTTTGACGAACCTTGAAACCAACAATGTTTTATTTATAGACGAAATACATCGATTAAATCCAGTTGTTGAGGAGTATTTATATTCTGCCATGGAAGATTATCGGATTGATATTATGCTCGATAAAGGTCCCAGCGCTCGCACCATTCAAATAAAATTAAATCCTTTTACACTGGTGGGAGCAACGACCCGTTCGGGTTTACTTACCAATCCACTCCGCGAGCGATTTGGAATTAGGCTCCACCTTGAATACTATACTGCAGATGTTTTAGCACGAATTATAAAACGGTCGTCGCAAATATTAAACGTTCCCATTGAAGACCGTGCTACCAACGAAATATCTCGTCGGAGTAGGGGAACACCTCGTATTGCGAATGCGCTTTTACGTAGAGTGCGAGATTTTGCCATGGTTAAAGGAAATGGAACGATTACATTCGAAATAGCACAAATGGCACTCAATGCACTTAATATCGATAAATATGGTCTAGATACCATGGACCAAAAAATTCTTCGCACTATTATTTCAAAGTTTAATGGAGGTCCAGTGGGGTTAAATACCATTGCTACTGCGATTGGCGAAGACGCTGGTACTATTGAAGATGTGTACGAACCTTATCTAATTCAAGAAGGGTTTTTAGTCCGCACTCCCAGAGGAAGAGAAGTAACACCATTAACATATAAACACTTAGGTATAGAGCCCGAATCAATGCAACTAAAAATTTTTTAAATTGAAAAGAATAATTACTATATTCATTGTTGCACTAACATTTTATGCTTGTATCGAAGAATGGGATAAAGCTTTAGATAAAAAAGTGCTCATAAACACTTGGGTTTATTCTAATAATTGGATAAACGAAAACAACAGTAAACTTGAACCATCTGTTTTAAATTCTAATTTAGAAATAGAATGGACGTATAAAGATTTTAATAAGCTCAAAGATAGCATATTAAAAGATACGAATAACGACATACAATTTTATTTACGTTTTTTTGATGAAAAGGGCCACATAATAATGGTTCCGAATGTTTTTCAGGTAAACCCTGTTTTTAACAAGTATAAAGCATCGGAAAATTATTTAATGGTTCGTATGGATCCGACGCAAAAAGAGCCTATACTTCGTTGTAAAACTAAAATACCTTTTATTTTATTAAGTCAGTTATATGCTGGCAATAATAAGTTATTTATTGAACTATTGGCTTATGAAATGATGAATCAAGATAGTATTGTAATTAAAATGCCAATACACAAAATTAAAGCTCGTTGGCAAGTTTTTTTTGAGATGCCAGAAATAAACGAAATATATATTTACACAGCAGGCATATATTTGCAAAACGACGAAAAATTTTCACCGGTTGGTATGGATTTTAGTTTTAGAGAGGGTTTACCCGATATATATTGGACGATATTTGCCAATGCGAACGATAAAAATGATTTTTCGAATTACTATTGGCGTTCAAACGAAGTAACCTATGCTTATAATTATACCGACAGCGATACGGTAGTTTTATATACTACATCACCTAATGAAAAAGTTATACTCGGAGTTTATGATCGCGACGATTTTTCGCATGATGACTTTATTGGAGATTGGTTTGGGAAAATATCTGATTTGTTTTCAAACGATTACAAAGTTTTAACGTTTGATCATATTCATAAATTTTATATAAAAGCTAAATTTAACGGTTGTATCAATAAAATAGAACCTTTAAAAAAAAATAAAAATTAGCATGAAAAATGCCGCAATTATTGTTGCCGGTGGAATGGGCAAACGAATGAATAATGCACTTCCTAAACAGTTTTTACAACTGAAAGGAAAACCTATTTTATTTTATACAATGGAGCATTTTTATAACTATGATTCAAATATTGAAATAATACTTGTATTACCTGAGCCATATTTTGCACTTTGGAAAGAGTTGTTATATCAATATTCGTTTACAATTCCACATAAGTTGGTTTATGGAGGTCAAACTCGTTATCATTCTGTTAAAAATGGCCTTAGTGCAATAGACGATGCACATTTTATAGCCATTCACGATGGAGTTCGTCCGTTTATTACTCCAGCCTTTATTGCTAAATTATTTGATGAGGCACAAGAATTTGGTTCATCGGTACCCGTTATTCCTGTAAACGAAACGGTTCGAAGAATTACTTCTACTGAAAGTAAGGTGTTAAATCGCAATGAAATATTTTTGGTTCAAACACCTCAAGTTTTTAAGACGAAATGGTTGGAAAAAGCTTACGAGCAGCCCTACGATGAATTTATAACCGACGATGCAATGTTAGTTGAAAAAGCAAATTATTCAATTTATTTTTCTGAAGGACTTAAGAATAATATTAAAATTACAACTCCCGACGATTTAGATTTAGCTGAAAAGTTGATGCTCTGAAACCTTTGCAAAATTCCTTTTTTCTTCTCATGTAATTGAAAAAAAATTGAAAATAAGATTGATTTTTTTACGATTACTGTTGTTTTATTCTAATTTTGCTAAGGTCTTACTCTAATAATAGTTTTATCTAATTTTATCAGTTGTTTGTCAATTTATCTGAGAATATCGACATTTTGTTGTAATTTTGCAATTTGTATTTCGAGCAATGAATTATCAAACCTACCAAGCGGCTAACGGTATACGTTTTATACATATTCATAGTGAAAGAGTGGCTGCTCATTGTATTGTTATGATAAATGCAGGTACTCGCGACGAACTACCTAACGAACATGGAATGGCTCATTTTCTCGAACATGTTATGTTTAAAGGAACGCATAAACGTAGCTCTTATCAAATTATAAACAGAATAGAGGAAGTTGGGGGCGATTTAGATGCCTTTACCACAAAAGAAGATACTTGTGTTTATGCTACCTTTTTGCCTACCTATTTTGAGCGTGCTATTGAATTATTAAGCGACATTATTTTTAATTCTTCGTTTCCGCAAAAACAACTTGAACGCGAAAAAGAAGTCATTAAAGATGAAATTAATTCATACAAAGATTCTCCAGCTGAACTGATATATGACGATTTTGAAGAACTAATTTTTGATGGACATTCTTTAGGAAGAAATATACTTGGTACTGCTGAAAGCCTCAAGAATTTTAATACTTCGTCTATTCAAGAATTTCGTCAACGAACCTATAATACCGACCAAATGGTAGTATGCGTTGCCGGTAATATCTCATTTTCTAAGGCATTAAAATATTTTGAAAAATATTTTTCTCACATATCGCCTAATGTCCGAAAATGGAAAAGAGAACCTTTTAATCTTTTTTTACCGCAACAAAAAACAATCGAAAAAAATACTTTTCAGGCTCATTGCATGTTAGGTACTTTGGCTTATTCTTTTAATCATGATAAACGTTTAACACTTCATTTGTTAAATAATATTTTAGGGGGTAGCGGTTCTAATAGTCGTCTCAATATGGCACTACGCGAACGAAATGGTTTGGTTTATTTTATAGAATCAGCTTATAACACGTATTTTGATTCGGGAGTTGCTTATATTTATTTTGGTACGGATAAAGAAAAACTCGATAAAGCCCTGAATTTAGTACTAAATGAATTAAAAAAAATAAGAGAAGTTCCTCTTTCAACCCGACAACTCAATATAGCTAAGAATCAGTTTTTTGGTCAATTAGCCCTTTCTTTCGACAACCAAGAAAGCTTGGCTATGAATTTAACTAAGAGCTTTATGGTTTTTAACAAAATAGACGATTTGCCAACGATTCATCAAGAAATTATGAAAATAACAACCGATGATATTTTGCAAGTGGCAAACGAAATATATGCAGAAAATAAGTTAACCTTACTCAAATATATATAAAATGGAATCAATAGAGAAATATGTGCTCGAACATACAGCAGACGAAAATGAGCTATTAAAAGAATTATATCGCGAAACACATGTAAAAATTTATCATCCTCGCATGTTATCTGGGCATTTACAAGGCAAAATACTCAAAATGTTGAGCCATATGATAGCTCCTTATCGCATACTCGAAATAGGAACTTATACGGGTTATTCGGCATTATGCCTTGCAGAAGGATTATTGCCTGGTGGTTTGCTTCACACTATTGAAATAAACGACGAACTCGAAGAGTTTATTCGTTTATATATCAATCGCTCTCCTCATGCATCGAAAATTAAACTTCATATCGGTAATGCAATTAACATCATTCCTTCATTAGACGATACGTTCGACCTAGTATTTATTGATGGCGACAAACGCGAATATTTAGCCTATTATCATGCTGTTTTTAATAAAGTACGCCAAGGTGGGTTTATTATAGCCGATAATGTTTTATGGAATGGTAAAGTGTTAAATCCTAACGAGAATGATGAATTTACCAAATCTATTCGGGAATTTAATGATTATGTTCATTACGATACCCGTGTAGAAAATGTAATGCTACCAGTACGCGATGGCATGATGATACTTCGTAAGATTTGAAATGGAAACCATTAATCAAACAATACAAGAAGCACAAAAACAGCTCGAATCAGGAAATACTTTTATGGCTATGGTTTTGCTTGCTCTATGTTTGGAGTGGATGGGAGCTTTGCTTGATGATAAGCCACTAAAATCAACAAAACAAAGTAAGCGACGTTTTAATAAAGCAGTTGCATGCTTATTGGGTGGAAAATATGCCGCACTCAATCGCGATTCATTTTTGTATGAGTACTGGAGAAATCAGCTGATTCATTCAGGAAAATTAAGCAAACGCTTTTTCATAAGCGATGATCCAATTAACCATCATTTGTGCTTAAATGAAAACAAGCAATGGATATTCATACCGTCTGTTTTTTTACGCGATATGCAAGCCGCTTTTGCAAAGCTCGAAAAAATAAAAAAAGCTGAAAAATGATTGAAAAGATATAGAATATTTATTTTATTTTTGCAACAAAAACTATGTTAAAAGCTCCAATTAAGTTTTTTGCAGGAAGAGAATCCAAATACATAGGCGAACAAATTGCTAAAAAATTTGGTGTTGAACTTGGAAAATCTTCTGTAACTGTTTTTAGCGATGGCGAATTTCAGCCATCATTTGAAGAAACTGTTAGAGGTTGTAGTGTTTTTCTGATTCAGAGTACTTTTCCGCCGGTTGATAATTTAATGGAATTATTACTTATGGCTGATGCCGCCAAACGAGCTTCTGCCTATAAAGTAATTGCTGTTATTCCATATTTTGGATGGGCACGTCAAGATCGAAAAGACAAACCTCGTGTTTCTATCGGAGCTAAATTAGTCGCTGATTTGTTAATGAAATCGGGAATCGATCGTGTTATGACAATGGACCTCCATGCCGATCAAATTCAAGGTTTTTTTAATATTCCCGTAGATCATATTTATGCTTCTGCTATTTTTGTCCCATATTTAAAATCGCTCAACCTAGAAAACCTTGTGGTAGCAGCACCTGATATGGGAGGCTCTAAACGTGCCAACGCTTATTCGCGATTTTTAGGATGCGATATGGTAATTTGCTATAAATTACGAAAACAAGCCAATCAGGTCGATCATATTTCTATGATTGGCGACGTAAAAGATAAAAATGTAATTATTCTCGACGATATGGTTGATACTGCCGGAACCATTACTATTGCCTCTGAAATGATGATGAACAAAGGAGCTAAAAGCATACGTGTTATTGCTACACACCCGGTATTGTCTGGCAAAGCATACGAACGTATCGAAAATTCACCCATTTCTGAACTTATCGTTACTGACTCTATTCCGCTCAAACAACAATCTAGCAAAATAAAAGTACTTACCATTGCCGACCTTTTTGCAGACGTTATAAAAAAAGTTTATAATTACGAATCGATAAGCCCTACATTTATTGTATAAAGAATATATGGCTTACCGTATTATTCTGCAAAATGTTTAATCTCTTGCAAAACCTTAAATAAATTATACTTAAATTCAGATTCGTCGTCTTAAACTTTGTTAATATTGTTGAGTTAACATGCAAATTTGTTTATATTTGCAAGTTAACTTTAAGATATGTCTCGACGTGTAATATGGGTTATTATTGTTGTGATGAGCATCGCATTGGTGGGGCTTATTACTTTACAAACATTTTGGATTCATCAAGAATTTAAACTTAAAGAAGAACAGTTTAGTCAACAAGTAACCGAAGTTTTTTCAGCAATAAACAAAGAACTTGAAGCCAAAGAAACAGTTGTTGAAGTTTCAAATGAGGTGTTTTCATTGCGTTATAAAGTTAACGATATCCCTTCTAATACTTTGATGGGAAATCTTTTGCAATATAATGGCGATAGTTCAAAGGGGTTGTCGATACGCAAAAATGTATTATCGGTAAACGATTCGTTGACTATTCATACCAATACGCGTATTGAAATATTAAAAGGCGATACCGTTTTGTTTAGCAAAACATTTTCGAAATGTAAACCCGATAATTATTGCAAATCGATTACTAATATCGACTTAAATAAAGAAATTGCTCATAAGTTATCCGACAAAACGCTATTTGTTGAAAAAATAATCAACAAAATGCTCAACTATAACGAAGATATTAAAAAACGAATAGATTATTATTCTTTAAAAAATATCATTCAAAAACAATTATTAAATCATCAAATATTTTTAACTTTTGAATTTGCCTTAAAAAATGATAGTGGAACAATTGTTTATAAAACAGCCAAATTTGATAAAACCTTTGATGATGTTTTTAAAACACAGTTGTTTCCAAACGATGTTTTTTCTCCAGCCTACTATTTGGTTTTATACTTTCCTGAAAAAGATAGTTTTATTGCATCTTCATTAGGATTTATGGGAATACTTACCATTATTTTAATCATGGTAATAGTATTTTCTTATTTATTAACACTCTATACTATTCTTCGTCAACGCAAATTATCTGAGATGAAAAACGACTTTATTAATAATATGACTCACGAACTAAAAACTCCTATCTCAACCATTTCGTTAGCTTCGCAAATGCTCAACGACCGAAGTATTTGTAAGAATGGCGATCAGATTCTGAATGTTTCTAATATTATTGCTCAGGAAACCAAACGACTGGCATTTCAAGTCGAAAAAGTATTGCAAATGGCTATTTTTGAACGAGGTGAGTATCGGTTCGATAAAAAAATATTAAATGTTAATGCTTTAGTCGAAAATATTACTTCAACTTTTAATTTACACGTTAAAAAGCGTAATGGACAGTTATTTCTTGAGCTCGATGCCATGGACGACCAAGTTTTAGCCGATGAATTGCATTTGTCGAATGCGATTGTTAACTTACTCGAGAATGCGTTAAAATATTCTAAAGATGAACCTATTATTGAAGTACGTACTTTAAATGTAGATAAATCACTGGTTATAAGTGTAAAAGATAATGGCATCGGTATTAGTAAACAAGATCAAAAGCATATATTCGAAAAGTTTTACCGTGTACATACCGGAAATATTCACAATGTAAAAGGCTTTGGACTTGGTTTAAGTTACGTAAAAATAATTGCCGAAGCTCATAATGGGTCGGTAAAAGTTATAAGCGAATTAAACAAAGGTTCTGAATTTCAAATAATATTACCAATAATTAAATAAAAACAACTATGGAACTCATTAAAGCCCATATTTTATTAGCCGAAGATGATGATAATCTTGGCATGCTTTTGCAAGAATATTTGAATGCGAAAGGTTTTAAAACAGATTTGTTCGCAAATGGCGAAGCCGCTTTAAAGGCATTTAAAAACAGTAGCTACGATTTATGTTTGCTCGATGTAATGATGCCGTTAATGGATGGTTTTACGTTGGCTAAAGAAATTAGAATTATTAACGAAAAAATACCTATCGTTTTCTTAACCGCAAAATCGTTAAAAAACGATGTAGTTGAAGGATTTAAAATAGGGGCCGACGATTATATTACCAAGCCATTTAGCATGGAAGAGCTTTTGTTTAGAGTAGAAGCTATACTCCGACGCACCAAAGGCTTGATTGTTCAAGAAAAAACGACTTTTAACATTGGTGACTACGTATTCAATTCCGACACTCAAGAATTGATATATAAAGATAAAGTAATCAACTTAACGACTAAAGAATCGGAATTGCTTTTGTTGCTTTGTCAGAATATCAATCAGGTGCTCGATAGAAATTTTGCTCTTAAGAAAATTTGGCTCGACGAAAGTTATTACAATGCGCGTAGCATGGATGTTTATATAACACGCTTACGTAAGCATTTGAGTGAAGACCCTCGAATCGAGATAATGAACGTTCACTCTAAAGGCTTCAAACTAATTATTCATGAATAGTTTTGGAAGGCTTTTTCGTTTAAATATTTTTGGTGAATCGCATGGCGAGCTAATGGGCATTACGTTGGATGGTGTGCCTCCCGGAATTCCATTAACGCCGAGCGATTTTAAAACCGATATTGAGCGAAGAAAACCAATGCAGAAAGGTACAACGACACGTGTCGAAGACGATTTGCCTGAAATGGTTTCCGGAGTTTTTAACGATTATACTACGGGAGCACCTTTAACCATTCTTTTTAGAAATAAAAATGTTAGGTCTGATGATTATAGCGAGATCGCATCGTTTTTCAGACCTGGACATGCCGATTTTGTAGCATTTAAAAAATATAAGGGCTTTAATGATGTTCGTGGTGGAGGGCATTTTAGCGGGCGATTGACTTTACTCTTAGTTGCTGCGGGTGTTATAGCCAAAAAAATCATAAAACCTATTTCAATCACAACCAAGATAATAGAAGTAGGAGGGAATTCGGATATAGAAACTGCCATTAGCCGAGCTATAGAGCAAAACGATAGCGTTGGCGGAGTGGTGGAATGCGTGGCTGAAAACATGCCAATCGGTTTAGGAGAGCCTTTTTTCGATTCGTTTGAGTCGTTGTTGGCTCATGCAGTTTTTTCTATTCCGGCAATAAAGGGAATAGAATTTGGAAGTGGGTTTAAACTCGCCCGTATGTATGGAAGTGAAGCCAACGATGTGTTTATCGATCGGCAAGGACACACCTTAACGAATCACAGCGGAGGCATTCATGGGGGAATATCTAACGGCAATCCGTTGGTTTTTAGGGTTGCTGTTAAACCAACATCGAGCATTGGTATTGCTCAAAAAACATATCATTTTAAAAACGATCAAATGGACTCTGTTCATATTCAGGGACGCCACGATGCTTGTATTGCTTTACGTGTTCCTGTCGTTTTAGAAGCTGTAACGGCTTGTGTTCTTGCTGATGCTATGCTTATAGCTAAAGCGTATGATTCAAATACTGTTCAAGATTGATTTTTTTTCCAATCTGAAAATAGGTTCCGTTAATCGTGATTTTGTACTCAATAACTTTAAGTAAAACAAAATCTGTAACAATTTCTTTTACAATTTGATAGGGTAATAATGTTTCGCGGGTTATATCGTCAATGGTTAACCACGATTTGTTCTGTATCGCGTTTAAAATGTTGTTTTCGTCGTTACCGTAGCGAATACGTACGGTTTTATTACGTTGAATTTCTTTTAAAATATTTACGGCAATAGGCTCCATTATAATGTTTTGGTCGTCTATACGAATATAGGCTCTCCATTCGTTTTTCTCGTTTTGCACAAAGTGTGGGCGTTGATGAGAGGTAGGGATATAAGCTTCCAAGACGGTCTTTTTATTTACATTCCATAGTTTAACGGTATATTTAATTTTGGGTTTGGAGTAATATTCGGCTGCTGCCTGAAGCATGTACATTTCTTCTTCGGAGCGAATGCCTGCAATGCTTCCATTGTCTTTTACTCCAATAAGCAAACGCCCTCCATCGGCATTGGCAAAGGCTGCCATGGCTCGTGCTATTTTTCGGGCATCGTCGATTTCGAGTTTAAAATCGAGTTGTTGATGTTCGCCTTGCCTAATCAATTTTAGCAAAGGTTCGTTTTCGTCGTTATGTTTGTGTTTTGGTAGCATGTTTTTTTGACCGCTTTAGAATGAGCATCTCCAGTACAAAAATACAGTAAAAACAGTAATTTACGAATTTTATTTTCATGTGTAATTATTTTTTAATTTTTAAATTAAGGTCACATGGAATACGCCATTCGAATAAAGAGCAAGGCTTATTTGTGAGTGATAATTTCATTTTCGGTTGCTGTGAATTTATTCTCAT
>JABUFC010000056.1 GCA_013314715.1 Bacteroidales bacterium
AAAATATTTTTTATGAAACGAATAATACTTCTCGTTGCAATTGCTTTTGTTTGTTCAATTTCAAACATTAAAGCACAGGTAGGAACCGATTTTTGGTTTGCTCCACCCAATGTAACCGAATATCATAATCCACCTAACTTTCCCATATATTTGCTTATTACAACGCTAGACAATCCGGCTACTGTTACAGTTTCTATGCCTGCCAATGGCAGCTTTACACCACTCGTATATAACTTACCAGCTAATAGTTCACAACGTGTTGATTTAACTTCGGTTAGGAGCCAATTAGAAACACGCCCTACCAATACCGTAATTAATACAGGCTTAAGAATACAAGCTACCGATAAAATTACAGTATATTACGAAGTATCAAATACTAACAACAATGAAATTTTTGCATTAAAAGGCGAGAATGGCTTAGGTACAGAATTCTATATACCTATGCATAAAGACCCAAATTTCTATAACCACCGATTTACAAATACACCCGTCGATTATGCTATTGCATCATTCGACATTATCGCTACCGAAGATAATACAAATGTCATTATATACAGCCCCGTTTTAGTTGATGGACATCCGGCTAATACTCAATTCTCAATAACCTTAAACAAAGGTCAAACTTATTCGTGCGCTACTACAGCCTTAACTCCAGCACAATCTGCACCTATGAATGATTACTACCAAAACCCTATTAATCACCCCGCTGGAGCTTCTGTTATTTCTGATAAACCTATCGCTATAACATACAAAGACGACTCTGATCATGATGTGCCAGCCGGTGGTTGCTACGATTTAATTGGCGACCAAATTATTCCTATTGATATTGCTGGAACCGATTACATTGCTGTTAAAGGCGGATTAGCTAATAATGGTAGAGAAAGTGTTATTTTAACCGGAACACAAAACAACACAAAAGTATATTTAAACGGAAGCACCACACCCATAGCAACTATTTTTGCAGGAGAAACATATCAAATTATCATCGACTCACTTAATACAAGCTCCAATAATTCGATTTATATTCATTGTTCAAAACCTGTTATTGCTACTCATATTACAGGCTTTGGATGTGAATTAGGATCTGCCATTTTACCTTCATTAAATTGTGCAGGAAGTAGTAAAGTTTCATTTGTACGTTCTTCAAATGAAACATTTATTTTAACATTTTTGGTTAAAACTTCAGCTATCGATGCTTTTACTTTTAGCCCAGCAACCGCTTCGCTAACCCCAGCCGATTTTAAAATTGTACCCGGTACTAATGGCGAATGGTCGGCTGCAAAAAAAACATTCACTACAGCTGAAATTCCCATTAATACTGCTTATAGTATAAGCAATTCCGAATCACTCTTTGCTATGGGACTTATCAATGGTGGAGCAACAACAGGTTGCCGCTATGGATATTTTTCTGAATTTGTTGCTAAAATATTTGTCGATGCAGGTTCAAATCAAACTATTTGTGCTAATCAAACTGCATCTTTATCTGGAAGTGTAACCGGAGGAGCAACAGCCGGTATATGGTCAACCAGTGGAACAGGAGTTTTTATTCCCAATGCAAATGACCTTAATGCCACTTATGTACCTAGCGGATTAGACATATTAAATGGAAGTGTAAAATTATATTTAACCTCAAATTCAGATTGTTATCCCGTTAAAGACAGCTTAACATTAACCATTACACCTGCCCCAACTGCCAATGCTGGACCTGATCAATCAGTATGTGCCAATAACCCAAATGTTAATTTATCTGGATCTATTAGCATAGCAACAGGAGGAATATGGAGTGGCGGAAGTGGAACTTTCTCACCCAGTAATACCTCATTAAATGCAACTTATACACCTACGCCTGCAGAAATTGCTAGTGGGTCAATTACCTTAACACTAACTACAACTGGTAATGGGTCGTGCGACCCCGCCACCGACCAAATTGTTATTAATTTTACACCCGCTCCTACTGCTAATGCTGGACCAGATGTTACCGTTTGTGCCAATAATGCTACCGTTAATCTTAGTGGAGCTGTTACCGTAGCAACGGGTGGAACATGGTCAGGGGGAACGGGTAGTTTTAACCCCGGACCTAACGCTTTAAATACTCAATATACACCTTCACCAGCTGAACTGTCATCTGGTACCGTGAATTTAACATTAACTACAACCGGAAATGGAGGATGTTTAGCTGTTTCAGATCAAATGATAATACATATTACTCCTGCACCTACTGCCAATGCAGGAACTGACCAAACTAAATGTAAAAACAATGCCGTTACTACATTAGCCGGTAGCGTTACCGTCGCTACAGGAGGAACATGGAGTGGAGGTACGGGCGTTTTTAACCCTAATAATAATACACTTACAGCTACTTATACACCATCAGCTGCGGAAATCGCCAACGGATTTGTTAACCTTACACTCACCACTACCGGAAACGGAAGCTGTAATGCCGTTTCAGACAATGTCGTTATTACATTTACCGACGCACCTACTGTCAATGCTGGTACCGATGTAACGGTTTGTGCCAATAATGCCACTGTGAGTCTTAACGGAACAGTTACTGGATGTTCAGGAGGACAATGGTCTGGAGGAACAGGAACTTTCACACCCAACAATACAACATTAAATGCTACTTATACACCATCGGCAGCGGAAATTGCTGCAGGAACCGTTACACTTACACTCACTACAACAGGAAACGGACTTTGCAACCCAGAAACCGACCAAATGACCATTACCATTACACCCGCTCCTACTGTTAATGCGGGTTCGGATATTACGGTTTGTGCTAATAACCCTACCGTTACACTTAATGGAGTAGTTACAGTTGCCACCGGAGGAACATGGAGCGGAGGTTCTGGAAGTTTTAATCCCGGAGCCAATGCTTTAGCTACTCAATACACACCTTCGGCAGCCGAAATTGCTAGTGGATCACTAACATTAACGCTTACTACTACAGGCAATGGAAATTGTAATGCTGTATCTGACAATATTAACATAACATTTACTCCAGCACCTACTGCCAATGCAGGAACTGACCAAACTAAATGTAAAAACAATGCCGTTACTACATTAGCCGGTAGCGTTACCGTCGCTACAGGAGGAACATGGAGTGGAGGTACGGGCGTTTTTAACCCTAATAATAATACACTTACAGCTACTTATACACCATCAGCTGCGGAAATCGCCAACGGATTTGTTAACCTTACACTCACCACTACCGGAAACGGAAGCTGTAATGCCGTTTCAGACAATGTCGTTATTACATTTACCGACGCACCTACTGTCAATGCTGGTACCGATGTAACGGTTTGTGCCAATAATGCCACTGTGAGTCTTAACGGAACAGTTACTGGATGTTCAGGAGGACAATGGTCTGGAGGAACAGGAACTTTCACACCCAACAATACAACATTAAATGCTACTTATACACCATCGGCAGCGGAAATTGCTGCAGGAACCGTTACACTTACACTCACTACAACAGGAAACGGACTTTGCAACCCAGAAACCGACCAAATGACCATTACCATTACACCCGCTCCTACTGTTAATGCGGGATCGGATATCACCGTTTGTAAAAATAATGCTAATGTAACCTTATTTGGTTCCGTACAAAATGCTGGTGGAGGAATTTGGAGCGGAGGCTTAGGATCTTATTCACCTAGCAATTCTGCATTAAATACGATATACTCTCCCTCACCTTCTGAAATCTCAAGTGGTTCTATGACTTTAACATTGACTTCAACAGGAAATGGCAATTGCTTAGCTGTATCTGACCAAGTTCAAATAACATTTACCGAAGCCCCCATTGCAAATGCTGGTAGTGATCAAGTAAAATGTGCCAATAATGCCTCAATAACATTAAATGGAAGTGTTATAGGTGCATCCGGAGGTCAATGGTCGGGAGGTCTAGGAATTTATTCGCCCAATGCAAATACATTAAATGCCGTATACACTCCTACTGCTCAAGAAATTGCTAATGGAGTAACTCTAACGCTAACAACCACAGGCAATGGGACATGTAATGCTGTTAGTGACCAGATGAGTGTTGTATTTACCCCAGCTCCAACTGCAGATGCAGGTCCTAATGTTTCTGTATGCGCCAACAATGCTAATGTTAACCTCAATGGTAGTGTAACAGTAGCTTCTGGAGGCACGTGGAGTGGTGGATTAGGCACATTCTCACCCTCAGCTAATCAATTAAGTACAACTTATATTCCTTCAGCTTCTGAAATTGCTGCGGGTCAAGTAACTTTAACGTTAACTACAACTGGGAATGGAACTTGTAATGCTGTAAGCGATCAAATTTTAGTAAATATAACCCCTGCACCTGTTGTAAATGCTGGTTCAAATCAGAGTGCATGCTTTAATAATCCGACCGTTACATTAGCAGGAACCGTTCAAAATGCAGGAGGTGGAGTTTGGAGCGGAGGAAGTGGTGTGTTTAACCCTAGTAATACCACACTTAATGCTACCTATACCCCCACTGCTGCGGAACTTGCTGCTGGTGTTGTTAATTTAACACTAACTTCAACAAGTAATGGCAATTGTTTTGCTGTTAGCAATAATATGCAAATAAACATAACTCCGGCTCCAATAGTTAATGCCGGTCCTGATCAAATTAAGTGTGCTAATAATCCCAATGTTTCGCTTAATGGTACTGTAAGTGGTGCTAGTGGAGGTCAATGGACAGGTGGTCTTGGCCAATTTATTCCTAATAATAATAGTTTAAACTGCGTTTATATTCCAACAGCTGGTGAAATAGCATCCGGTTCAATTACTCTTACATTAACATCAACGGGCAATGGAACATGTTTACCCGTTAGTGACAATATGGTAGTAACTTTTACCGCAGCTCCGACTGTAAATGCAGGAATAGATCAGGTTGTTTGTGCCAATAATCCTGCTATAACTTTAGACGGAAGCTATACTGTATCTACTGGTGCAATATGGAGTGGAGGAGCTGGAACATTTTCGCCCAACAATACCAACATGAACGCCGTATATACACCAACTGCTGCTGAAATTGCTGCGGGTCAAGTAACTTTAACTTTAACTACAACCGGTAATGGCAATTGTATATCTGAATCGGACCAGGTTACCATTTTTATAACACCCGCTCCCCAAGTTAATGCAGGTTCCGATATTACTGCTTGTGCCAATAATGCAAATGCTACACTAAATGGTAATATTTTAAATGCAGGTGGTGGCATATGGAGTGGTGGTAGCGGTGTGTTTAATCCATCTGCTAATACATTAAATGCAACTTATACTCCAACAGCAGTTGAAATTGCTAATGGGTACGTTGATTTAACCTTAACTTCAACTGGCAATGGTAGTTGTTTAGCTGTAAGTGATGTTGTTAGAATATTTTATACACCTGCACCCGTTGTTAATGCAGGACCCGATCAAACGGTATGTTCCAATAATAATTTAGTTACCTTGAATGGTACAGTTCAAAATGCAGGAGGTGGTACATGGTCAAATGGTCTTGGATTATTTAGTCCCAATAATAATATATTAACAGCAACTTATACACCTACTCAAGGTGAATTAAACAATGGACAAGTAATGCTTATTTTAACTTCAACTGGAAATGGAACATGCTTAGCAGTTTCTGATACTATGGTAATAAATTATACCCCTGCTCCTACTGCCAATGCAGGTTCCGATATAACAATTTGTTACAATAATCCAGTAGTTAATTTAAATGGAACAGTGTCAGTTGCTTCAGGAGGGTTATGGTCAGGCGGTTCAGGTAGTTTTGTATCAAATGCTAACAGTTTAACTACGACTTACATCCCTACCACAAACGAACTCGATGATTCTACGTTTACACTCACGCTAACAACCACAGGAAATGGCACTTGTAATGCTGTTTCTGATCAATTAACTGTTAATGTTATTGCTGCTCCCATAGTTGATGCAGGCCAAAATCAAACCGTATGTGTAGATAATCTTACTGTTCCATTAAATGGTTATGTTGCAGGTCCTACTAATACAGGTATATGGACAACCTCAGGAACTGGAACTTTTACACCCTCTCCTACTTCGCTCAATACTAACTATATTGCTAGTTCACAAGATAGTATTGCAGGTCAAGTTACTTTGTATTTAACTTCAACCAGTAATGGTATTTGTTCTCCAGTTAAAGATAGTATGCAAATTTCTATCTTACCTGCAGGTATTGCTAATGCAGGGAATGATATAACTGTATGTGCCAATAATGCTATCATTAACCTTAATGGTCAAGTTAGCGGTGGTGCAAGCTCGGGCACTTGGTCAACCACTGGTAGTGGTGTCTTTTTACCTAATGCCAATACTTTAAACGCTACTTATATTCCATCGAATGGTGATACTGCAACCGGTTCCATTATGCTAATTTTAACCGCAAACAGTTGCAATGTAGCTAAAGACACCATTCATGTAACCATAACCGACGCTCCGTATGTAAATGCAGGATCTGACAAAACAGTATGTGTGGATAACTTAGACATCCAACTTAATGGTACAATATATGGTGCCTCAAATACCGGATTCTGGACAAGCTCAGGCACCGGTTATTTTACACCTTCAAATACAGCACTCAATGCGGTTTATCATGCAAGTTCACAAGACTCTATAAACTTACATGTTACACTAGTATTAACAGCGACTAATATAGGAAACTGTAATTTAGTTACAGATACCATGCAAATTAATATCCTTCCTCCTGGTATTGTAAATGCAGGAGTTGACCAAATTTTGTGTGCTAATAACGGAAATGTACAATTAAATGGTTCCGTAACGGGTGGAGCTTCACAAGGCATGTGGCAAACTTCGGGTTCGGGTACTTTCTCACCCAATAATACAACACTCAATGCTACTTATATTCCAAGTCAGGCTGATTTAGCTACTGGATCGGTTACACTTGTTTTAACAGCAACGGATGCATGTAATTTTGCATACGATGTGCTACAAGTTAATTTCACACCTGCTCCTACTGCAAATGCTGGAACTGATCAAACTGTTTGTGCTAATAACTCACTTGTACAACTCAACGGAAGTTATACAATAGCAACTGGTGCTCAATGGACAAGCTCAGGTAGCGGAAGCTTTATTCCTGATAATACATCTATGAACGCTCAATATTTACCCTCTGCTGCCGATATTGCAAATGGTAATGTTAATGTTTTCTTAACAACCACAGGTAACGGAAGTTGCCTTGCCGCAAAAGATACTATGAAAATAACTATTACACCAGCTCCCATTGTAAATGCAGGAGTAGATCAATTTGTTTGTATAACAGGATCAAATACAAATATTTATGGTCTTATTTCAGGTGGTGCATCCCAAGGTATATGGACAACACTCGGAGACGGTGGTTTTGATAATCCAACAAGCCTATCCACTTTATACAATTTTGGAAATGCCGATACTACAAATGGAAGTGTACAATTAGTTTTAACGTCAACCGATAATGGAAACTGTTTGGCAGTAAGCGATACCATGACCATTCATTTTACCAATTCTGCCTTTGTTTTTGCCGGACCCGATAAAGAAATTTGTGTAACCAATCCTAGTGTAGTTTTACAAGCTTTTATTACCGGTGGTAGTAGCACAGGCGTTTGGACAACAACGGGCTCAGGAACGTTCTTCCCCAATACTACATCGCTCAACAACATCTATACAATAAGCTCAGCCGACTCACTCAATGGTTCTGTCGATTTAATTCTTACTTCGACCAACAACGGTACTTGCATGCCTGGTCGTGATACCGTTCATATTACCATACATCAATTACCCCTTGCAAATGCTGGTTCCGATATTTTTGTATGCAGTGGAACCACACAAATACCAATCAATGGCAGTGTTACCAATGCAAGCGGTGGTATTTGGACTACCTCCGGAAGCGGAACTTTTAATCCAAACGACACTACACTTAGCTTGATATATGAACCAAGTGCAACCGATCAACTGAATGGAACCGTTAATATTATTCTTCAAACTACCGGAAATTCTATTTGTCCGGCAGATTTCGATACGACCGTTATCCATTTACTTATACCCATTACTCCGAATTTCTCATATACAACTCCATGTTTAAATGCCAATGTACAATTCACCGATCAATCAATAGTATCCAATGGTACTATTACTAATTGGTTATGGACTTTTGACGGTAGCCAAACCGATCTGAACCAAAATCCAACATTCAGCTTTAATACCACCGGTACACATACGGTTCAATTAACGGTAACATCGAGTTTAGGTTGTGATTACAGCACTCAACAACAAATTTACGTAAATCCTCTACCAAACGTCAACTTTAGCAGTAGCATCAATTGCTATTTAGACGAAGTTCAATTTACTGATGAAAGTTCAGTTCAGGGCGGTCAAATTAATAATTGGCACTGGAACTTTGGCGATACTACCGTAACTTCAAATTTACAAAACCCCACCCATCTCTATCAAAGCTTTGGCACTTATAATGTTGTATTAACAGCAACCAGTGACTCAGGTTGTACCGCAAGTATAACCAAACCAGTTGAAGTATATCCTAAACCCATTGCAGGATTTACTTACAACGATAACTGTAGTAACTTTACCGTTACCTTTACCGACACTTCCTCAGCCAACCCATTATTCACCATCAATAATTGGTTATGGAATTTTGGCGATGGTAATACCTCTATCAATCAAAATCCAAGTCATATTTATAACACACCGGGTCAGTACAATGTTCAACTAATTGTTGGCGTTTCTGCCAATTGTAAAGACACCATTGAACAAACCATTAACACCTCAAACATTACGGCTAATTTTGGATTTACCCAATTATGTAACAACAATCATATTGCTTTTGCCGATTCATCCATTGCATTAGGGGCTACCATCAACAACTGGACATGGAACTTTGGAGACGGCAACACCAGTACCTCTCAAAATCCAAACTATTTATATGCCGACACAGGTACTTATCAAGTTTCACTCATTGTTCAAACACCTTTCTGTTCCGATACTATTTCTAAAAACATAACGATGCAACATTTAAACGGCAATTTATCTTATACATACAACTGCCAAAATTTAACTACTACTTTCACAGACCAAAGCACATATGCCGGCAACGCACCCAATAACTGGACATGGAATTTTGGCGATGGCAACTTTAGTAATTTGCAAAACCCTGTTCATACTTACAACGATACAGGTACATATCAGGTTCAACTCATACTTAGCACTTCGGGTATTTGCTCAGATACTATTAACACTAATGTTACCATTTACAACGTATATGCTGATTTTAACGTAAACAATACCTGTTTATACGACAGTGTACGCTTTATTGACCAAACCCAATTCGCATACGGAAATATTAGTCAATGGGTATGGAATTTCGGTGATGGTAACTCGGCAAATGTTCAAAATCCATCACATTTATATAATAATGCCAGTACCTATACAGTTAGTTTAAGCATTCAAACCGCTCAAGGCTGTCGCGACACTATTTCTAAACAAGTTACGGTATATAACGTTCCACAGGCGTCGTTCAATATTGTAACTACCGATTTACAAGTTAACAATCCCATTAAGTTTGTAGATGGTTCTACTGGTGCGAACTCATGGAAATGGGATTTTGGCGACAACTTTGGTACTTCAACCAACCAAGACCCCACTTACACTTATATGTATCCGGGCAATTACATTGTTTCAGAAGTAGTTAGCAATGAGTTTGGATGTAAAGACACTGCCATTCAAACCATTACAATTATCAAAATGGACGAAGTTTATGCACCTGTTCTACCAAGTGCCTTTACTCCCAATGGCGACAACAACAATGATACACTTTATGTAAGAGGAGGACCTTTTAAAGAAATTCTATTCCGAGTATTCAACGAATGGGGGGTTATGATATTCGAATCAACAGACCCGAATGTAGGTTGGGATGGAAAATATAAAGGTGATCCGCAACCGATTGGTGTTTATGTTTGCACTGTAAAAGCAATTACAGTCAACAACAAAGAATATAATTTCTCAGTAGAAGTAACTTTAATACGTTAAGGCTATGAAAAAGAATATCATTATATCGATTATAAGTGGAATAAGCATTGTTTTTATGTTCAACTCCACTTTAGGACAAGATGTTCAAATGTCCCAGTATGATGCTTCTCCGGTTTTATTAAATCCAGCCTTAACGGGCATGAAGCAAAACTTAAAATATAGGATTGTTCAGCAATACCGCAACCAATGGGATGCCGTTGCCCGAAAATCGTATGTAAGTACAGCACTGGCCTACGACATGAACTTACAACAGAAATGGGGTGCTGGAGCATATATCCTAAATGATAACAGCAGCAGAGTTTTCAACTCTTTCTCGTTTGTACTTTCAGGTGCAAATGATATTACCATAGGCAACCAAGACAAACATCACTTATCGGTTGGATTACAGGCTGGCTTTATCTATAAAACACTAAAATTGAACCAATACACCTACGACAAACAATACAATCAAGGAACTTTTGACAGCGATTTACCAAGTGGTGAAACGTTTGAACGGAGTAAACGCTTTATGCCCGAGGTTAATTTTGGTTTTGCTTACATTAATACCGATGATGCAAAAAAATACCATCCCTATGGAGGTTTAGCAGTTATGCACTGCACATATCCTAAAAGTAATTTCTTATCCGAAGGCGAAGAAAGTCATTTACCGCTCCGATATGTCATCCATGCAGGTAGCTTAGTAGAAATTAACGATAAAATCACACTCGACCCAAAATTACTTATCATGAAGCAAAATACTGTTTGGCAATTCAATCCCGGAATTTTAACTCATTACATTTTAGAATCGAGCGATTTGCACCTTATGGGAGGAATATTTTATCGTATCAATGATGCTGTTATTACACAAGTTGGACTATATTATAGAAATTTCATTTATCGTATTAGTTACGATTTTAATGTCTCAAAACTTAAAACCTACAGTCAATATAAAGGAGGCGTTGAATTTTCTATTATATTTTATAAAACAAGTGGTAGCGGCAGTCGGATGAAATTTAATTAAAAATTATTTAAAGCCCGCAAAATTTTAAGCGGGCTTTTTTTGTCGTTGCAGATATATTTTTTTTCCATTATCTTTGTTCAAACTAAAAAAACATTCAATTATGGTAATAGAATTTACTTCAAACAATTTCGATGAAATTGCTTTAAAAAGCGATAAACTTGTAGTAGTCGATTTTTGGGCTGAATGGTGTGGACCTTGCAGACTTATTGCCCCCATTATTCATGAATTAGCCGAAGAGTATGCAGACAAAGTAGTTTTTGGGAAAGTAGATGTTGACAGCAATAACTCATTAGCTGGTCAATTTGGCATTCGCAATATTCCTACCGTTTTATTTATCAAAGGCGGAAAAGTTGTGGACAAACAAGTAGGAGCAGTTCCTAAAGCAAAATTTGTAGAAAAAATTAATGCACTCATGTAATTTAATTAAGCTATGTCTGTATTAATGGAGTTTGCTATATTTCCTACCGATAAGGGAGGAAGCGTTTCCGAATACGTAAGCAAAGTCATTGAAATGGTTCGAAACAGCGGATATACTTACAAACTCACTGCAATGGGTACAATCGTAGAAACCGACGAACTTCATCAAGCCCTAAGCATCATAGATCAAGCCTACCATATACTTGAACCTTACAGCCAACGTATTTATTCTACTGTGAAATTCGATATTCGGAAAAACACTCAAAACCGAATTGAAGGAAAAATTGCCTCCATCGAAAGCAAAATCGGGAAAACCAACCATTGATGCTGTTTTCAAAAAAATATTTACTCCTTTTCACTGTGCTAATACCTTCCATGGTGTTAGCACAGTGTTTTTATACCAACCACACTTTTAAAAGTGGTGAAAAAATTGAATACAACATTAAATATAATTTAGGTTTTATTTGGATCGATGCCGGTTACGTAAGTTTTCAAGTCGATAGTGAGATGTACCAAGGTAAGCCCGTTTATAAATTCACAAGCAAAGGTAGTTCTTACGAAAAATACGATTGGATATATAAAGTTCGTGAATCATTCATCAGTAGAGCTTATCAAACTCCTTTAATGCCCATTTCATATTTACGAAATTCTATTGAGGGTGATTATTTCGCAATTGAAGAATATACATTTAACTACGATAAAAATCTTGTATTTTCTAAAGTCCAGAACACTAAAAAAAAACTTACCTACGACACACTTTCCTTACCAAATTGTGCATACGATTTATTAACCGCTATTTATGCATTTCGAAATTTCGATTTTGAGCATTTAAAACCAAACGAAATAGTACCCTTAACAGTAATTATTGATAACAAATGGGAAAAACAATACCTGCGATTCATCAATAAAGAAAACTTCAAATCAAACAACAAAACGGTTCCTTGTTATCATATTAAAGCAGCCATGCTCGAAGGCACCATTTTTCATGCCGGCGAGAATACCGACATATGGATTACACAAAGCTCCGAACGAATACCTATCTACATCGAAGCCAAAATTCTTGTCGGAACCGTTAAAGTATTTCTAAAAAAATATACATAGAAATAATTTTTTTGCAACCTTTACTTCCAAATTATCATCTTAATCAAAATATAAAATTTATCAAAATATGAAAAAATCAATATTTTTATTTCTTAATGTAATATTAGCGAATCAAATCTTCTCGCAATTACAGAACATTATTCCCTTAGAACAAAAAGCGTATGAAGCTGAAAAAGTAATGCATTCAAAAAATCCATTACTCGACAATTATGATGTTTGCTTCTATTTTATCGACCTTAATGCTACTAATCAAAACAAAACTATATCTGGTAAAGCGAGTATAAAAGCGAAAGTAGTAAATCAACCCCTCAACGAACTTATGCTTCAATTACATTCTTCGCTAACGGTTGACTCTGTTAAAATAAATACTCAATTATATGCGTTTACGCATACCAACAATGAAATTCACATTCCAATCAGCACACCTATTGCCGAAAACCAATATTTTACAGCCGATGTTTTTTATCATGGCACATCAAGTGGAACAGGCATAAAAAATGGTCAATCGCCTAGTTGGGGTGTAAAAATAACATGGACATTGAGCGAATCATACCATGCTATGGACTGGTTCCCATGTAAACAAGACCTTAACGACAAAGCCGACTCAGCTTGGATTTTTATCACTTGCCCCAACACACTTAAAGCAGGGTCGAATGGATTGCTTCGAAATACAGTAACACTCCCCAATAATATGGTTCGTTACGAATGGAAAACCTACTACCCTATTGATTACTACCTAATCAGCTTCACTATTAGCGACTATCAAGAATACATTCAATACGCTCGTCCTCAAGGTTATGCCGATTCTATTCTTATTCAACATTATGTATATAACAACTCCGGTTATTTACCTTATTTTCAAGCTGAAATTGATAACACCAAACCATTCGTGGAACTTTTATCGAATTTATATGGTTTGTATCCCTTTGCTCAAGAAAAATATGGACATTGCACTGCACCCATTGGCGGTGGCATGGAGCATCAAACCATGACAACCCTATCGTCGTTTAATTTTGAACTAATTATACACGAATTGGGGCATCAGTGGTTTGGCGATTATGTTACCTGTGCCAACTGGCAAGACATATGGGTAAACGAAGGATTTGCTACCTATACTTATTATTTAGGACAACAATATTTAATGACACAAAACGATGCCGACAACTGGATGGTTGGCGTTCATGACGATATTATGTCATCACCCGCTGGAAGCATATACATTCCTTTTGCCGACGTTAATGACGAATCAAGGATTTTTGATTATCGCCTTACCTACGAAAAAGGAGCTGCTATCATTCATACCATACGGCATATCATTAATAACGATAGTATATTCTTCAATGTTCTCAAAGGCTTTTTACAACAACATGCTTACTCAACAGCTATCGGCGATGATTTTAAAAATTATGTTAGCAACTATACTGGCATAGATTTTACAACATTCTTCGATGAATGGTACTATGGCGAAGGTTACCCCACCTACTCTATTGTTTGGAATCAAGTAAACGACAGCCTCTTTTTTACACTTAGCTCTATTAGCTCAGCTCCAACCATTACACCTTTTTTCCATCTACCCGTAGAAATTAAATTTTCTAATGGCACCCAAGATACTACCATTCGCTTCAACCATCAATACAATAACCAAAACTTTGCCATACATATTCCATTTAATGTAACCAACTTAACCATCGACCCCAAAAACTACATCGTAAATAAAGTTGGAACAATCACCACAGGAATTGATAATCTTTCGAACACACAATTTTCGTTATTTCCCAACCCATGTCATGAAAAGCTTTATATATCAAGCAATTCAAAAACTTTGAATGTAAAAATTTACGATATATACGGGCAATTAATTATGCAAGATAAATCGAAAAATGAAATAAATATTTCAAATTTAAAAAGTGGTATTTATTTTATAGAAATCGATAACTTTAGGCAAAAATTTATTAAGCAATAATGATACGATTTTTAACGTGTTTATTATTCATTCAAACTCAACTTTTAGCCCAAACCGACTCCAATTTTATTAGTCAACATCCTTATGATGCTACCTTATATAGCTATCTAACCAGCAAAATTAACACTATAGAATATTATACTGCAAAATCGAAATACAATTTACATTATCAACCCAATTCGTGGGGAAGTTTTGGTATTGGAGGTTCGTATAAGTGGGTAGATTTATCATTAGGATTATTATCGTATGGCAAAAAAGACAATAGTCAATATGGCACTACTACACGGTTCGATGTTCAATTGCATTTATATCCACGAAAATTTATTTTCGATATTTTTTTTCAGCTTTACAATGGTTTTTATTCGGATAATAAAGAAATAGTACCCCAAGGAGCAAAATCGTATTATCGGAATGATATAGGGATGTCTCACTTGGGTATAAACATCATACGAATTCTTAATTATGAACATTTTTCAACCAAAGCAGCTTTTTCGCAATCAGAAATTCAGCGAAAGAAAGCGGGTTCATGGGCTGTTGGAACAAAGTTTAATATCTTTGGTATCAATAGCGATTCTAGCCTTCTAGCTCCTATTATTTATCCCCCGCCATACAAAAAGTACATTAAATAAAAATATAAAAAACCCGAAAAATTCTTTGTGGCTGTAGGCGATTGGGCATATTTGGCTGGGTGGTTTGGATGACAAACAAAAAGTACATTCTTTA
>JABUFC010000057.1 GCA_013314715.1 Bacteroidales bacterium
CCGATACGTTGATAGTAATCGGTAATTCAACCGTTTTAAATGCGACAGGTGCCGATACCTATCTTTGGAATCCAGCAACCGCTTTATCGTGTAATGATTGTGCAAATCCGACCGCTTCGCCTGAAAACACCATTCAGTATTGTGTGATTGGCTCTAATACATTTGGTTGTGCCGATACAGCTTGCATAACCATTACCGTTGATACCGATTGTGGTGAATTGTTTATCCCACTTGCTTTTAGCCCTAATGGTAATGGCAAAAATGATACATGGAAAGTTCAGGGTAGGTGTATAAAATCAATAGAACTTTATATTTACGATCGTTGGGGCGAAAAAGTGTTTGAATCATTTAATCAAAATGATGCTTGGGATGGAACTTTTAATGGTAAACCACTAGATACAGATGTATATGTATATATGCTAACAATTAAATTACGAAATGGTGAAGAAAAAGTATTTAAGGGAAATATAACACTTTTAAGATAATGAAATAAAACTGAAAAGCTATGAGAACATTATTATTTTATATCATAATTTTAAGCTTCTTATCATCGAATAGTTTTGGGCAGGATTATGCTTTATCAAATCCATTTGATGCTCCAATTTTGTTAAATCCTGCCAATACAGGTGTACAATATCCATTAAGAGCTATTTTGAATTATCGTCAACAATGGAAAAGTATAACTAATCCTTTTACAACTATTTTAGCTTCGTTTGATTCTAAGACCTTTACACAGAGTAATTCGGGTTCTTCATTAGGAATAGGTTTCTCTCTTGCTAATGATAATGCAGGATACGGAAACTTAAATACCATGAATATTAATTTACATTTAAGTGGAAAAGTTATGTTGAATGATAATCAGACTTTATCTTTAGGCATATGTGGTGGCGTTATGCAACGAAGTATTGATATTAATAAATTGACCTTTACTGATCAATACGATGGTTATAGTTATAATAGCTCTATTGGAATTGGTGAAAGTTTTGCAACAGAAAAGCGACTTGTGCCTGATATAGGAACTGGTATTCAATGGAGTTATGGGCGAGGAGCTGCAACTTTATCATCAAACGATGCTATTGGTGCTCAATTGGGTTTTGCTGCTTTTCATGTTAACATGCCCAATACAGGTTTTCAAGAAGATGCCGATAAACGTTATATTCGAATGGTTATGCACGGTAGTTTTTCTTATGGAATTAAAAATACTCCATTTCAACTAAATCCCAGTGCTTTAGTCGAAATGCAAGGTCCTGCTAGAATGTATTTTACAGGTTTATTAATAAAATATCGATTACAAGAATCGTCCAAATATACCGGAAACCTACAAAATAGGACTTTTAATATAGGAGTTTTTTATCGGTATGGAGATGCTATCACTTCTGCGATTCAACTTGAATGGGATATGTTTGTAGTTGGTTTTAGTTATGATTTTAATATTTCAATGTTAAAAGAAATTAGTCACAGCAGAGGAGCAAGTGAAATTTTTATTAAGTATATACCTATAAAAAAACAGCTAGCTAATAGGCTGCTTTAAATATTCTTATACTTCTTTAATGAATCTAAAGCTTCTGATTTTCCGAGTTTATATGCAATTTCGAATAACTTAATTGCTTGAATGGTTTTTCTTTGTTTAATAAAAATATTAGCCATAAGGAAATAAGCATCCTTATTTGATCTATTAATATTAAGTGCAGCAATACATTCATTGAATGAATTTGAATAATTTCGCTCAAAATAATCAATCCAGGCAATATTTAAATATGAGTTAATTACTGTTGGATTTAGTTCAATAGATTTAATAAAACATTCTTTTGCTTTTTGATAATTTTTTTGTTGCATAAAAAACCATCCTAGGTGTTGCCATGAAAAAGGATTTTGGGGATATATTTCAACATTTTTCTTAAAATCGGCAAAAGCTTCATTAAAATTATTTAAATAATAACTGGCATAAGCTCTGTTGATTCTAGCATCAAAATTTGTAGAGTCTAATTTGAGAATAAAGTCATAATCGTTATATGCTTCTTTATATTTTTTTAGTATTGCATATTGCCATCCACGATTAAAATAAGCTTCAATATTTCGATTATTTAAAAGAATAAGAGTAGAATAATCTGCAATCGATTTTTCGTTTTCATTTAATAAAAAACATGTATATGCTCTGTTTTTCAAAGCGATATCATAATAAGGATTAATACCAAGTGAAATACTAAAATATTTTATTGCTCTTTTTTTATTGTTTAACGAATAATATAATTCACCTAAATAGTTCCAGGTTTCATAATCTTTTTTATTTAATTTAAGACATTGATAAAAATCACGTAAAGCGCGATTTATTTTTCTTGCTTTAAGGTAACAAAAACCTCTTTTGCCGTATGGATAATAATACAAAGAATCTTCAGCTATAGATTTTGAATAATATGCCCAGGCAGTTGTGTCTTTATTCATTTTTAAATAACAATCTCCTATGCCCGCATAAATAATGTGCTTATATATTTTTAAAGTATCAAGTTTTATGGCTTTAAAAAAGTCGTTTAATGCTGAATCTAGCTGTGATATTTTTAAGTAAATATTCGCTCGATTGATTAAATAAGATGCATCAGTTGGATCGAAACGAATTGCATTTGAATGATAATATATAGCACTATCAATTTTGTTTTCAGATAAATACTCAACAGCTAAGTTAGAGTTGATAAAAGCAATATTAGGATTACTTTTTAATATACTTTGATATAATGATTTTGAGTTTTTCCAATTCATCATTTGATTATAACTAATAAGCAAAAGGCAAAAAGTTACAATGCATGAAATAGCTAAAAAATATTTTTTTGAAAATTTTTCGACATAAAAAGCTATTATAATAAATATACCTATTCTTCCTAAATATATATATCGGTCGGCTATTATAACTTTTCCTTCAATAGAAAGAAAATGAAGAAATACAGAAATATTAACTAAAAAGAAAAACCAACCTAAAAAAATAATACGGTCTTTATCAGATTTATTTCTTTTTAAAAAAATTAAAATGGAGACTACAAAAATAAAAATCAAAAAAATTAGATAATAAAAAGAAATATCAAGCCTTCCGTTAGGCAATCTGGATGGATATGGATAAACAGCATTTAAATTTAATGGCCATAAAATATTAATAAGGTATAATAACATGCTTTTACCGGCGAGTAAGGTTCTATCGTAGAAATCGAATGAATATTTTTGCGAAACAATATCAGACCAAAGTGGAATCTTTAAAAGAAAAAGAATTATAAAAATACCAAAAAAAAATATAATGGATAATAGTAATATCTGCTTATATTGTAGTTGCTTATTAGTTTTGAAAAAGATAGATGTAATTTTATTTTCAAAATATGGAAAACTAAAGAACAATAAAATAAATAGAACAAAAATCCATTTGCTACTGCTTAATATCATTATCATTAAAAGAACTAATGGAATAATTTTTTTATCCAACTTCTGATTTAAAAATAAATAAATGAGCATTAATATTATGGGTACTAACAATCCTTGAATCTTTGAATATGCTGCAAATAATGTAAATATGCCAAACATTGCATAAAAAATCACCCTTTTTTCTTTATAGTAACGAATATAACAATATATAGATAACAAGGTGAAAAATGAAAATATAATATCCTTTAATGCGGATGCCCAAGAAACTGGCTCAATAGCAAGAGGGTGAAAGGCAAATAAAAGAGTTGTTAAAATTGAAATTTTATCGTTTTTAATTACGAGTTTTAAAACTTTGTAAACTAGAAAAATATTGATTAAATGAAAAATATAATTTAGAAAGTGAAAAGCGAAGGCTGACTTGCCAACAATACTATATAAAAGCGAAAAAATACTAAAAGGAATAAACGTAAATCGTTCATTATTGAAAAAGTATTTTAATGTATCTATACCGAAATTTATTGTATAAACATTTTCATAAATTAATGCGTTATCGTCCCACGTTAAAAAATTAAAACTCAATATAGATAGATAGAAAATGGAACTTACAATAAGAATTATTAAAAGCAATACGTTGGAATAAAAATATTGCTCACTTCTATTCCATATATTTTTAAGCATAAAGTAAATAAATACTATACCTCATTCACTGTAAATTGATAATACTCAACTACAGGGTTTATTAGCATTTTATTGCACATTTCGTCTACCATTTTCTCAGCTTCTGCTTTATTTTCAGCTTCTAGTTCAATAAAAATATGCTTACCCACACGAACATTTTTTACCGTTTTAAACGAAAGGTTATATAAACCAAGCATAACTGCCTTACCTTGTGGATCTAACAAGGCTTTTTGAGGCATTACATCAATTTGAGCTTCAAATTTTTTCATGTATAATTATTTTTTAAATTATATACTAAGGTTACATGGAATACGCCATTCGAACAAATAGTGATGTTTGTTTGTGTGTAAATTTCATTTTCGGTTTGTGTGAATTTGTTCTCATGGCTATTTCATATATATATTTATTGTTTTTATTCAATTTCGTTTGTTTCGTTTGGAATTTGTATATCGCGGATTCGAAGTTGAAGTGTTTCTTTATTCATGAATTCGTTTTTATCAATAGAGTAGCAAACATTAAATTTTTTTGTATGAATAAGTTCATCTACTTTATAGCCAAAGTTAAATGCGATGGCAGGGAAAAAATAGTTTTTACTACTTTCTTGTTTTAAATCGAGTTTAAGATGTTCGTTATTTTTACCAACAGTTTTTCCAGATCCGGCATCGTAAACGTCGTATGATGCAAATATAGGAGTCATGTTTCCTGGCCCAAAGGGTTCAAACTTGTGCAATATCTTAAAAAAGCGTGCATCTATGTCTTTAAATTCGAGTACATCGTCAATTTCTATGTGGGGAATTAAGAGCTCGTCGGTAATAGAAGAAGCTACAATTTTTTCGAAAGTTTCGATAAACGTATAAAGCTTTTCGGGTTTGAGCGAAAGTCCTGCTGCAAACATATGGCCACCATAATTTTCAAGTAGGTGTCCGCATTTATCGATAGCATTATATAAATCGAATCCATCAACGGTTCTTGCAGATCCGTTGATTATGCCATTTGATTGAGTAAGTATAATAGTAGGTCGGTAGTAATATTCGATTAAACGAGAAGCAACAATGCCAATTACTCCTTTGTGCCAATTTTGATTAAAGAGAACTGTAGTTTTTTTATGTTTATATGTTTCGTCATTTTCAATCATTTCGACCGCTTCTTGAAATATTTTTTGGTCGAGTGACTTACGGTCTTCGTTGCATTCATCTATATCACGGGCATGACGACGAGCTTCAGCTTCGGTTTCGGAAGTGAGCAGTTCTACTGCTTTAGTGCCATTTTCAATGCGACCAGCAGCATTGATACGGGGACCAATTTTAAAAACAATATCGTTAATATTGAGTTTTGTTTGCCCAACGCGTGCAATGTCTTTTAAGGCTTTAAGACCAATAATGGGGTTGTTATTTAATTTTTGTAAGCCAAAGTGAGCGATTATACGATTTTCGCCCATAATGGGCACAATATCGGAAGCAATACTAACGGCTACCAAATCGAGGTATTGGTATAGTTGTTCAAAAGGAATATTTTGCTTAATACAATAAGCTTGAAGTAGTTTAAAACCTACACCGCAGCCACTTAATTCTTTAAATGGGTATTTACAATCGGGGCGTTTAGGGTCGAGAACTGCTACTGCATTAGGAATAATATCGCCCGGAAGGTGATGGTCGCAAATAATAAAATCTACATTTTTTTTGCGTGCATATTCAATTTTTTCAACAGCTTTTATACCACAATCTAGCGCTATTACTAAATTATATTTATGTTGGGCAGCATAATCAATCCCTTTGTATGAAATACCATAGCCTTCGTCATAGCGATTTGGAATGTAAAAAGAAATATGTGGGTATATTTTTTTTAAGAAAGAGTATAACAACGAAACAGCTGTGGTCCCATCTACATCGTAGTCGCCGTATATAAGTACATTTTCGTTTTGGTTGAATGCTTGAATAATTCGCTCAATAGCTAAATCCATATCTTTCATTAGAAATGGATTGTGCAAATCGTCTAAGCTGGGAATGAAAAAAGATTTTGCTTTCTCGATGCTGTCTATGCCTCTTTGAGTTAACAAATTAGCTAATACAGGATGTATATCAAGTTTTTCTGAAAGCAGTTTTATTACTTCAGCATCACCCTTAGGTTTTATAATCCAATGTTTAAATGGTACGGTCATGTTCTGATGTTAAATATTAGTGAAAAATGGTTCAGCAATTTGGTTATAACTTCATTCATAGGAACGGGTTGCCCTAATTCTTTTTGTAATGAAGTAACCCCTTTGTCTTTAAAACCACAAGGATTGATATAGTTGAAATAGTTAAGATCGGTGTTTATATTAAAGGCAAAGCCATGCATGCTTATCCAATGTGAGACACGAACACCTATAGCGCATATTTTACGTGCTTTTTGAGGATGGTGAGCATCGAGCCATACGCCTGTTGCACCTTCTAATCTTTCTGCTTGAATGTTGTAATCGGATAAAGTTTGTATTATGACTTCTTCAATATTATATATATATTTTTTTATACCTAAGTTTATCTTTTGCAAATCGAAAATGGGATAACCTACAATTTGACCAGGACCGTGGTAAGTAATGTCACCGCCTCTGTTAGTTTTATAGTATGTTGCGTGGATACGGTTTAACATTTCGTTGCTAATGAGTAAATTAGAGTTGTTTCCACTATTGCCGAGTGTATAGACGTGGGGGTGTTCGCAAAATATTAGATAGCCTAAGAAATTATTTTGATTGATGTTTTCTCTATTTTTTAATATTTGGGCGTGTAGTTCTTCTTGATAGTCCCACGCTTTTTTATACTCTATTAATCCAATATTATGATATTCAACCTTATACATAAAATGTTTTGAATGGACTAAAATACAAACAATTTTATTTTTTTCCTATGTCTAAAAAGTTTTGCTTCAAAATCTACTTTTATACATTTATGTTTTTTGCCTTTTTGTGTATAATTCACGTATTTTGGCATATTTTGCAAATGCTGCAAATGCAGAGATCACAGCGATGATAAAGCCATAATATCCATCTAAAAATCCTCCCTTAAAAATAAAATCACGTTTAAATTTCCAAATTGATTTAATAATCATTCCGCAAAATGTTACTTTTCTGCCTCTTTCAAAATCGGCTTGAGCTCCTATTTCAGTAAATTTATTTACTTGATCCAAATGTTGATGAATGGAATAATACGAATAATGGAGAAGATCGCCTTTTAATAAAGTTGTTGAGCATCCAGCTTCCATTTCGAAACGGTCGTGTGGATTAATACCTGTCCATTGACCTTTGGGAGCATACCATAAACGTAATTTTTTATCGGGATACCACCCACCATGTCGTATCCATTTACCACAATAGTTGGTAATGCGATTGACGTAGTATCCATCGTGTGTCCAATTTTGTTTTACTTTTAAAATGGACTCTTGCAGTTCTTTTGTCAATACTTCGTCAGCATCTAAAGACAACACATAAGGATATGTGGCTTGAGTAATGGCATAATTTTTTTGTTGAATATGCCCTTCGAATGCATGCTCAACAAATTTTACTCCATACGACAAGCATATTTCTTTTGTTTTATCTTTTGAAAATGAATCAACCACAACGATTTCGTCTGCTACTATTCGGGCGGCTTCGATGCAACGAGCAATGTTTTTTTCTTCGTTGTAGGTTATGATTACTACAGATAGTTTTATGTTTTCAGTCATGATAATATATGCGTTTTACTCTTCTTGAAATTCCAGTAAAAATCTCGTAGGGTATGGTATGCAAAATGTGGCACATGGTTTCAATATCGTCAATGGTCTCGAAAATGGTAACTTCTTCGCCTTCTTGAACATCTAAATCAGATACATCAACCATACACATATCCATACATATTGTGCCAATGATCGGTACTTTTTTGTCTTTTATTTTAACTTTGAATATACCGTTTCCGAGATGTCTGTCAATGCCATCGGCATATCCAACAGGTAGAATTGCAATTTTTGAAGGTTTAGTTATTATTCCCTTACGATTATAGCCTACTGTTTCTCCAGTACCTAATTCTTTTATTTGTGATATAATTGTTTTAAACGATAAAACGGGTTGTAGTTTGTTTTTTAGTACACCTGAATTACTTATTCCATACAAACCAATTCCTAATCGAACCATATCAAAAGCATATTGTGAGTGTCGTTCAATACCAGCTGAATTTAATATGTGTATCCATATTTTGTCTTTAGATACGTGTTGAAGCTTGTTTGCCGTATTTTGCAGGCGTTGAATTTGTAATTTAGTAAATTCGTCTTCGGCTTTGTCTTCCGAGGCGGCTAAGTGGCTGAAAACCGACTTTATTTTTATGTAAGGATATTGTGCTATTTTTTGAGTCAAAAGATTAATTTCATGGGGCAAAAAGCCTAAACGGTGCATTCCGGTATCAATTTTAATATGGCAAGGATATTCTGAATAACCAAGTCGTGAAACAGCTTTTGCAAATAAATCCAATGTTCTGAAACTATAAATAACAGGTTCGAGGCGTTGTTCAATAATCATCTCAAACGTTTGGGTTTCGGGACTCATAACCATAATAGGAACATGAATGCCATTTTGCCTTAACTCAAAACCTTCGTCGGCGTATGCAACAGCTAAATAATCGACATTATGGTGTTGAAGTAAGCGAGCAACTTCGAACAAACCACTTCCGTAAGAGAAAGCTTTAACCATTGCCATTATTTTTGTCTGGGGAGGTAAAACCGACTTATAGGTTAAATAATTATGCAGCAATGCATTTAAATCAACTTTTAAAATAGTTTCGTGAGTTTGGAGCTGAAGTTTTTGACGAATGCGTTCAAAAGCAAATGCCCGTGCACCTTTTAGGAGAATAGTTGTATTGGAAAATGGTATTTGATATAAATGGTTTAAAAAATCTTCGACGCTTTCGAAGGTTATAACTTGTGAGTGAAAAAAGTCTTTGTACTTTGTAATTTCTTTGCCAATTAAAATTAAAAAATGAATGTGAGCATTATTTATCCATTGAGCAACTGTTTTATATACTTCTTCTTCTGAAAATCCTGTTTTGGGAATGTCAGAAAGTATGATAGCTTTTTGAGGACGATTGTTTTGTTGTTTTAAAAATTCAAGCGCAACTGATATTGAAGTTAAATCGCTATTGTAATAGTCGTTAATAAGTGTACAATTGTTTCCGGCTTCAACTAATTCCAAACGCATATCAATAGGACTAAGCAAGGCTGCTTGTTCAATCAATCGTTCTAAATTAGCATCCAAAGCATAGGCGCTTAACAGAGAAGTCATGGCATTTTCGATAAATGCTTCGTTGCTGAATGGAAGTGTAACGGTATAAAATTTTTGGTCAATTTTAAATTGAATAACTGTGCTAAAATCTGAACTTGTGGTACTTTCAATTTTCAACCAATCATTTTCATGATAGCCCCACGAACAAAGGGTTTTATTAGGGAATCGTTGTTTAATAGCTTTGTCTAATGCGTCGTATTTTGACGGATAGATAATTTTTTCAACCGATTCAAATAAGTTTAGTTTTTCATTTATTTTTTCTTCTAAAGTTGAAAAATTTTCTTGGTGTGCATTGCCTATGTTGGTAATGATGCCTATATTAGGTTTAATAATAGACGACAAAATGGACATTTCTTTGGGTTTTGAAATACCCGCTTCGAATAACGCAAGTTCATTGTTTGCTGACATTTGCAATACCGAAATAGGAACTCCTAATTGACTATTGTAGCTCTTGGGGCTACGAATAATGTTTAATCGTTGATTTAGTAAATCAAATATCCATTCTTTTACAATGCTTTTACCATAACTTCCGGTAATCGCTGCAACAGGATAATGAAATTGCAGACGATGCCACGCTGCAAGTTTTTGCAATGCTTCGAGGGTAGAAGATACAACGAAATAAGTTGCATCGTTGTATGTATTTTCGGGCAGTCGATTAACAATAAATGCCTTAACTCCTGCTTCGTATAGCTCATTTATAAATTGATGTCCGTCGAAACGATTGCCTTTGAGTGCTACAAATAAGCTTTCTTTTTCGAACCAAGGATAGCGGCTGTCTGTAAATATTTGCCTTATGTAACCATTTGGATTACCAACTATTCGGCAGTTTAAAATTTCAGCAATTTGGTGATAGTGGTAAATCATTTTCCTTCGTTTTGCATAACTTTTATATAACATTCTCTGCACAATGGTTCATATTCGGTGGTTTCGCCTAAAAGTACCAGCTTATCGCTTTTTATTTTTCGATGTGAGTATTGAGCTAAATTGCCACAGCTCATACATATAGCATGAACCTTAGTTACATACTCGGCAATTGCCAATAATTTGGGCATTGGACCGAATGGTTTCCCCATAAAATCCATATCTAAACCGGCAACAATAACTCGTATGCCCCTATTAGCAAGCTGATTACAAACTTCAACCAGCGTATCATCGAAAAACTGAGCTTCGTCTATTCCAACTACATCTACATCGTCGCTTACAAAAAGCGAAATATTTAAAGCTGTTTCAACTGGCGTTGAGGGAATTGCATTTTCATCGTGCGATACAACCTCGGTCTCTGAGTAGCGAACATCGATATGAGGCTTAAAAATCTCTATTTTTTGTTTGGCAATACGAGCACGGTTCAATCGGCGTAATAATTCTTCGGTCTTACCCGAAAACATAGAGCCACAAATAACTTCAATCCAGCCTCGTTTAATATAATCGCCTGATTTTTTTTCTAAAAACATAATTTAATGTATTCTTAAAGACTAATTTTGTAACTTTACAAAGTTAATTCATAATTTTACGATACTAAAATTTTTTTTCATTATGAAACGTAATAAACAATGGGACAGCATATTAATTAAAATTGAAGAGTGTAAAAACGATATTCAGTACATTCAAAATAATGCTTCGGATATACCTATGATAGAAATTGATATAGCCTTGGAAAAGCTTAGTCGCATATACGAAAGGCTTTTATCGCTTAAACTCGGAGCTGCAAGCACCGAAGAAACAGGCTTTTTTGCTAAAAATTCATCACTTATTACCAAAATTATTCGCGATTCTGTTTTTAATCCTGAAACCGAAACAGAGAAAAGCAAAACCGAATTAACGCCGCCGCAAGAACAAATTGAAGAAAAAAAAGAAATTGTTGTCGAAGCAAAAAATGAATCAAAAGAGCAACCCATTGTAGTTGAAACCAAGCAAGAAACGAAAGAAGAAGAAAAACTCAATGTTACGTTAACCAATTTAGAAGAATCTAAATCGAAGGTCGATGAAAAACAAACCAAAACAACAAAGACTTTAGCCGAAACCTTGAAAAAAGAACCCCAATCGACGATAGGCGATAGAATGGCTTCGCTTTACAACAAAAAAGACATTGCCACATTGCAGCAACTTAAACCAATAAAAGATTTAAAACAAGCCATCAGTGTAAACGATAAAATTATGTTTATCCGCGAATTATTTGCCAACGATGTAGATAAATACAATACCACCCTTAACGAAATAAATTCCTGCCAAAACCTCGACGAAGCCTTGGCTATTCTCGACACCAAACTCACTATCAACAGCGAAAACCAGGCAATGCAGAACTTTTTAGAACTGGTTTATAGAAGATATATGTAAGTTTATCCCAAGTACGATGAATAAACATATTCAACCAAGCTTATAAAAAAGTAATATTTTTAGAGGAATCGACCCTATACCCACTGCCATACCGAGCCTGTCGAGGTATTACCCTACACAAAAACTTAATGAGCAATGGGGTCATTCTTTGATAAGCTCTGAATGACCTTTAGATTTGTATCGTGTAATTAAGAAGAAGAATCAATCTATAAATTATTGAAAATAAGATTGATTTTTTAATTGCAATAACGAATACTGTTGTTTTATTTTTGTTTTGCAAAGGTCTCAGATTGCTTCACTATGTTTGCAACGACGTAAAAGGAGTTTTGCAAAGATCTTAAACTAAATTAAGTAATTCGGCTTATGCTTCGCCTTCTATTGATTTATTGTGGATTAACAAAAAAATATTCCAACAATTTCTTAACAATTGATTATTTATTTATTAATAACTTTATAATTGCTTCAATTTTTAATTTGTAAATATTTTTCAAAAAAGTGAAAACACCTATTCATCATGGTGTCTAATCCTTGAGAAGTATATATTGTATCTGATTGAATACAATTATTTGAATATAAAACCATTCGAACAGTTGCATTATTAAATGGATCAAAATATTTATAAACTGAGTTTGTATCAATATAAAGATTTTTATAAGTTTTTAAATAAAATTGATCTAATAACTTATTTATATTTTTATTTGTTCCTGATAAATGTAAATATATTGGAAGTTTTTCATAATTTTTTAGATTTATCATAAAATCAAATAATACATTGTGCACGCAAGATTCACAAACCATATCTGTATAAATATATATACTAGCAAAAGTAGGTTCTTTTATATTTTGAATATTTAATATATAATATAGAATATTTTGAGAATTAAGAATATTATTATTTTTAATAATTTTACAAACCTTACTACTTTCAATAGTTTCCATTTTTTTAATAGAATCTCTTGCTTTATTTATATAATTATCGTATTGATTTTTTGTAATTAGTTTGTTTACTAATTTATAGTATTTTAACTTTATGTTATTTTGATTTACATTAATAGAAATTATATATTTTTCGGTAAAAATACTGTGGTATGAAAGTTTAATATCAAATACCAGCTCATTAATATAATTTAAAGAACTATCGGCAATTATCATTGAAAAAAAACTTTTTCCATAACGTTGATAAGGAAAATAAACATAAGAGTAAAATAATTTTCTAAAATTATCATAATTTAATTGTAAGTATAGAGCATTTATATTTTCTACTCCCCAATGATTGGTACGAGCTTCTTTAAAAGGGTAAATACTATCTACTAATAAAGATTTAAGCTCTTTTTTATCGATATATTGTGCATTTGAATTTAATATAAATATATTTTTTGAATAAAAATATCTTAATAAGATTTTATTATTCATTAAACAGTAGTATTTATCTTTAATATCACTTGGATAAAAAATATTATTTTCAATGTAAGGATAATCATAAAAATTTGCATCATTTATTTTCTTATTAATAATATTGAAAACTCCACATACTGGAAAATGTGATTGTACAAATTCTTTTGTACCTATATTGTAAACTGATAATCTATTATATGGTATTAATAATTTATTCTCAAAAAATACTAAATGATTATTACTTAATGAAGGATAAACATATGCATTTTCTTTAAATTCAATTTTTCTATTGCAAAAATATTTAGTTTGGGGCAAATTGATGTTTTTAACACTAATATTATTATCTTTAAGGGTTAAAACATATATTAAAGAATCATTTAAGTTTTCGTCAAAAGAATATCCATGATAGGTATATGTTAATAAAAAAGAATCCTTATTAAAGCAATAAATATTGCTTAAATTATTTTTACATATACTGGAAATATCTATATCCTTTAATATTTTTTTATTAGTAATTGAATAAAAAATAATTCTTTTATTTGAAATAAATGGTATTATCAATATAGAATCATCTGATAAAGCGATTAACTTACAACCATTAATATCTAATTTGTTTATTCCCGAAGGTAAGGGTAATGTTACTTCGTGAATTAATTCAAAATCATATGCTTTTTTATATTCTAAATTTTTATCTTTAGTATGATTACAAAATAAAAAAATAAGTAAAATACTAAGATTCAATAAATATTTAATATACATAACAAATAAATAATTTATAAATATGGGGCTGTTTCAAAAGTAATTTAGAGCAGTTTAAATGCAATAAACACTTTTGAAACAACCATATGTTTTTAATGATAAATAGTAATTTTACCACCAATAATATCACCATTATCGTTTTTAATGATTTCTCCTTTACAATCTTTTGGAATTCCCTCACATGTTATTTTATCGTAATCAACGGTTCCATCAGAGTTATAAGTATAATCTATACGTTTAGTACCTTTCCATGTTATTATTTGATTCTTTTCAATTTCTTTCACAATAAACAATTGATTATTTGCTTTATCGATATATAATTCACCTTTTTTTCCATCTTCAACATAATTAGCATTTACAAGTCTTAGATTTGAATAATTAATTGTTAATTTTGAAACATTAACAATGTTTGAGTTATTAATTGGTTTTTGTGAAAATAAATTCACATTCGACGCTAAAATAAAAATTCCTATTAAAAAAAAGTTTGTTTTCATATTTAATTATTTTAAAACATTAATTCTACAGCCAATTATATTACCTTTTGAATCAAAAGAGCACGTGCCCCTACAGGTCGAAGGCTCACCATCACAAGTAAAATCGACTTGGTTTTGATTATTTGAAATAGGAGTAACAGTAACACCAAATGTTCCTTCCCAAGTTGTTTCGGATTTATTACTATTTTCTATTATTTTTTTAATAATATACAATGTATCAGCTATGTTATTATAATTTACATATAATTCACCAACACATCCTCCTGAAATGTAATTTTCATTAATAAGAATAAAATTAGGATTTTTTATCTCTAACCTCTTGAGCTGATGAGTTTCTTCTTTTTTCACATCTTCTTTTTTGCAGGCAGTCATCATAATTCCTCCTGACAAAAGTAATAAAAATAATTTTTTCATAAGCGTTAAATTTTTAAATTAAACATTTTTTTTGCGTTTTAATGAGCTCAATTAAAACTTTT
>JABUFC010000058.1 GCA_013314715.1 Bacteroidales bacterium
TTAGGTTCAAGAGCTTTGGTTGATGCTAATAATGCAGTAGCCATAGGTTATCGTGCTTATGCCAATACGGCAAATACAGTCATATTAGGAGGGATAAATGGTGTAAATGGTGCAACATCTAATTCAAGAGTGGGTATAGGTACAACCGATCCATCTGAAGCCTTGGAAGTTAATGGGAATGTTATATTAAATAATAATAATATTGAAGGAGCAAGGATGATTTGGAGGGGAGGTACAGGTGGCGATCTTGAATATAGAGCAAGGGTTACTGAAAATGGATTACTCAGTTTTTTCCCTATTGAATCAGGTTCCCCAGGATATATAGGAGAAGTATTAGTGCTTAGCCCCATTGGTAATGTTGGTATTTCTACTAATACGCCGCAGGCTCGTTTACACGTGATAGGTTCTTCTTCCCAAACCTCAATTATTTTAGCTACGAATAACAATAGTTACCAAACCGATTGGCCTGGTGGTTGGGGTGGCGGGCTTTCTACTTGGGATATTAATTGTGCATCCATTCAGGCAAGTTCATATGTTACACGTTCTGATATGCGTTATAAAAAAGATATTCAGAATCTGTCTTTTTCCGCATTAGAAAGAATAGCTCAGGTACGTCCAGTAAGTTATCAGTATGTTGATACGCTCGAAGAGTCGGGTTTAAAAGGTCAATATCATTATGGCTTTATAGCTCAAGAATTTGAGAAGGTATTTCCACAATTGGTAGGCGAAAATGTAAATGGATATAAACATTTGAACTATGTAGAAATGATACCGGTATTAACAAAGGCAGTACAAGAATTAATGCAAGAAAATGAAATCTTAAAAAAGCAAAACAAAGAGATTTTAGAGAAACTTGATAAACTGATCAATAAATAACTTTATGAGAAAAATAGTCGTTATATTTACCTTTATAATTATCGCATTAAACAGGTTATGGGGCACCTCGTGGTATGTTGATCCTATTAATGGAAGTATGTCAAATAATGGCAGTATTAACAGTCCATGGACAACCATTAACGATTTGATTGTTAATAATAAAATTAAATCTTATAAACCGGCATCATTCCCTTATTCATATTATGCTAGTCAAGTTATAATAAATTCATCTGCACCCATTAGCGGAGGCGATACTATTTATTGTTTAAGTGGTAACCAAGGTCATCTAGTTATTTCTAATTATTATAATCAACTTCCGATAGTAATTATGCCCTATCAAAATGCTTCGGTTGAATTTTTAAGCATTAAAATAGTAGCTTCATCTAATTGGATATTTAAGGGAATACGAGTAAGCCAGTCCTTTTCAGGTCAAGTTGATACCGTTTCAAGCAATACGCCTTTTTTAGTTGAGGTTCAATCGCATAATTGGTTAGGCCCTTGTTGGGACATTACATTTGATGCATGCGAAGTGTATACAGTTGATGAGGTAATAAACTGGACAGCAAATGATTGGAATGCTTTTGAAAGAGGTGGAATGATTTGTCGTTATCCGGCGAGAAAGATTAACTTTAAAAACAATATACTTAGAAATATTCGTTATGGTATTCAGAGCCTATCCGATTCTTCTGAAATTTCTAATAATTATATTATTAATTTTTCAGAAGATGGAATTAGGCACCAGGGGAATAGCATACGTATTTTAAATAATAACATCCGCAATTCATACGCTACAAATGCTAGTTATCATAGAGATGGCATACAAGCATTAGTTAAAGATACCATGAAAAATATTATTATTGAAGGGAATGCTATTATACAATTTGATCCGGTTAGCCCTCATTCATTTATTTCTGATTTACAAGGTATAACCGGATTTAATGAAGGCTTTCATAAAGACTGGGTAATAACAAATAATCTAATTGTTGTAGATTCTTATCATGGTATTACATTATGTGGTGCATTAAATTGTAAATTTATTAATAATACTATTATTGATGCTGTAGCTAGTAATGCATACATTCCAAAATTGTGGATTGATAGTTTACGTCCTACAAGTCAACCACATTATCCGTCTGTTGATAATATAATAATAAATAATGCTGCACCTAATTTTACACTTATTTCAGATAGTTATTTTGCAGAAACTAATTATTTGGCTGATGTTTCTGAATATAATGCCTTATTTTTAGATCCTGCTAATTTCGATTTTCATTTAACAGCTACAAGCTCGTTACGAAATACGGGATCTTCTACTTTTGCGCCTTTAAACGATATAGAAGGTATCTTGAGACCTTTGGGTAATGCTTTTGATATTGGTTGCTATGAGTATTATGAATGTCCTATATTACAATCATTTGATACAACCAGTATTTGTCAAAATGATACTTTTTATTGGGGGCAACAAATTATTTATTTGCCCGGTAATTATATTGATACCATTGCCAGTTCAATGACGGGCTGTGATAGTATTTTATATTTAAATGTTATGGTATATCCTAAACCGTTTTTCTCCTTGGGCAATGATACTACAGTATGTTCTCTCTTTGAATTGACAATAAATGCTAATGGAAATAGTTATATGTGGTCAACAAGTGATACAACTGATAGTATATTATTACATAATATTGGTACAAATACTGTTTGGGCTACTGTTTCAAATGAGCATTGTTATTATACAGACACAATTACTGTTAATATTCTAAGTCCACCTGTTGTAAACATTATTCCTTTTCCCGATTCTGTGTATTATTGTGTAAATAGTCTAGTAAATTTATCGGTAGACAGCAATTATAATTCATATTTATGGAGTACTAATCAAACTAGTAATAGTATTAATATCAATAATTCAGTAGCTGGTATTTATACTTATACAGTAACTGTTGTAGATTCTAATGGTTGTGTTGCAAGTGATGATATCGTATTACATTATGATATGTGTGATAATATTAATTCTGTCAACGATAATAATTACCAGGTTTATCCAAATCCTGTCAGTGATAAAATATTTATAAAAGGATTAAATGGAAAAGAACATATTCGATTATTAGATGTTGGTTCTAAAGAATATGCTTATATAATGAATTCTAATTATAGTGTAGATGTTTCTTTATTAAATGAAGGTTTATATATTTTAGAAATTGAAACAAATAATGAAATAATGCGATTTAAATTAATTAAAGCTAAAATAAACTAATATGAGTCCTTTACAAGGCTATTAATATGTAAATATATGAATGTTAATAACTTATTGATATCTTTATTTAAATTCCAGAAATAATGCTTGTTTTAGCGTTATGAAATTAGAAAAATCAGGAAATAAGATATTTTTCGCAGCTTATATAAGTCGTCATTGTTATTTAATAGAACGAACCTTTGGTAGTATAGCTCGTTATAAAGGCATGGCAAAAGTTCATACAGAACAAGTATTAAAAGCCATTGCCTATAATTTAAAATTTGCAGAATCGATTATTTAGATGGAAGAAGTGTGCTCATGTGCGAACTAAAGCATAAAATAAGGACTAAAAAGGTAAAAATACATGCAATTTTATGTGTCAAAAATGCATTTTTTGACAAAAAACACCTCTTTTTTGAATATTACTTCAATTATTCAACAATAAATAAAAAAAATAATAATTTTTCAAAGGCCTCGACTTTAACTTGTCATCACTTACTAAAGCCTCAAACGGACGTGGTGGCACAGAATTATCACTTCGCTATTTGCCATTTAAGCCTAAAAAGTCGAATAGCTTGATATAAGGATTTAAAAAATATATTATTAAAAATGAGGCTGTCTAAGAAAATGACAGCCTCATTTTTTTTTGTTATAATTTATCAAAAACTCCTGTTTCTTTGTTGAATTCTTCGATCAGTTTGTCCAAGGCTTCAGTTTGGTTGAAAAGCTGGCGCCATATTTCTCTATCGTACCAGAGTTGATTCAAGTCTTCAATTTCTTTGGCTTGCTGTTCAACCCAAGTAAAATATTTAAGATTATGGATCATCTTTTGGTCTTGATAGGTTAGTTCACGCATGTAATCTGTTTTTGCTCCTAACATACATTTTTCATGGTCTTTTGCTGCTTGCAATGGATTATAATTTCCGCGTTCAGCTCTTAATTCTAAAAGGCGTGACTGATACATGTCTGCAGAGTCAGTAGCTACGGTCATGATAACATCGTCTGATGTCATTTCGTAGTATTTAGCCATTTTAATAGCCGTGAGCATGTTTGATATGCCAGAAATACCTAATAAATGAAGGTTCTGAGCAATATCTTTAGGAATACCCTGATTGATTAAATATTCAATACCATCTTTTTCGTTAAATAAACGAAGAATGCGCATACAATCTTCATCATCGATGGCAACAACTGCATTGGTATTTTTAACATTATGAATCCAAGGTACATGTTTGTCGCCAATACCTTCAATTCTATGTCCTCCAAAGCCATTCATTAAGAGAGTAGGGCATTGTAGTGCTTCGGAGGCAGCCACTTTAATATGAGGATATTGTGTGCGGAGGTAGTCGCCAGCTGCAATAGTCCCGGCTGAACCGGTTGCTGAAGCAAAACCTGCAAAATTACTTTTATCGGTTTTAATTTCATTGTAAACTTCTTGCATAGCAGCACCCGTAATGTTGTAGTGCCATGCAGCGTTTCCAAATTCGTCGAATTGGTTGAAAATAATATGATCTTTTTTATTGCGGCGAATATTCCAGCATTCGTCGTAAATTTCTTTAACGTTCGATTCACAACCTGGGGTAGCAATGACTTCTGCACCAATTTCTCTAAGCCAATCGAAGCGTTCTTTGCTCATTTCTTGTGGAAGAATGGCAACTGCTGTACAACCCATGAGATAGGAGTCGAAAGCACCACCACGACAATAGTTACCGGTTGAGGGCCATACAGCTTTATGGTAAGTAGGGTCAAACTCTCCGGTTACAATTCTCGGAGCAAGGCAACCATATGCAGCACCAACTTTGTGGGCACCTGTGGGAAACCATTTTCCAATAAGTAAAACAATGCGAGCATCAACACCTGTCAACGATTTGGGAAGTTCTATATAGTTTACTTTTCCAAATAATCCACCTTTTTCTTTAGGCTCGTTGTGCCAGTTAATTCTAAATAAATTGATGGGGTTCAAATCCCATAATCCGACATCTTTTAAACGGTTTTTTATTTTTTCGGGAATTAAATCGGGATTCTTCATTTGTGCGAAAGTTGGAAGAATAATGTTTTTTTCGCGAAAACGTTCGATAGCTCTCTTGCGAGCTTCGGGATTTACAATTTTGTTTTCTACTTTAATCATGTTTTTCGTCTTTAAAAATTACACAAAGTTACAAGTTATTCTGTTAAGTTAGTCAATATTTTAATATAGGTTTTTGCCGGCATCGATGAGTGCTATCATTTCGGCAATAATGGTTGAGTTAAATTCTGTAATAGAAGCTTTTTTAAATTCTATAAATTTGAATTCGTAGGTATGGGCATCTATCGTGGCTTTTATTAGCTCGTTATTGAAAAAGAATAAGTCGTTGTCTTTTTGTAAGCTCGATTTATTGCCTTTTTCGATATACCATAAGGTTTGGTCTTCTTTGCTAAGCATAAAACCCCTTTCAGCTTTTTGAAAACTTTCGGGTGTGAGGTAAAATTTGGGTTTGTCTTTGTATGGTTTCCCATTTGTGGGGCAAAACGTAGTACAATTGCCACATTCGTTGCAAAAATCACCAATGTTAAGTACCTGATATTTTTGTTTTATATCAAGCGTTCCAATAGTCTGGGTAATGATGTTATTCTCGTTGTTAGAAATTTTATAGATGGGAATGGTTTTTGGCTCGGTAAAGTAAGTGTAATTAGCTCTATTGGGGCATACGGTGGTACAAACACTGCAAACATCATCGCAAAGCAAGCATCGACGAGCTTCGTTAATAGCTTGTTCTTTTGTAAGCGATTCAATTACGACTTTAAAGTTTTTGCGTTCGTTGATAGGTGTTTCGTTCAGTTTTTCCCCTTTAATGCGTTTGGCTTTTTTTATGATGTAGTCGCTATAAGTTAAATTTCTGTCTTCTTTTTCCGGTTCAAACGAAAAGTGTATATTTTCTTTATTAAAAATATGTTCAGCTACTTTTCTGCCATCGCCAACGGCTTGAACAAAAGTAGAGGCGTTGTGCAATGCATCGCCGCCTATAAAAACATTGGTTAAATTTGTTTCGATGGATGTAGGGTCTTTTTTCAAATCATTATCGGGCAAAAAGTCCAGCACTACCTCTTGTCCTAAAGCAGGAACGATTAAATCGGCTTTGAGTTCAAATTCAGAACCTTCAATAGGTTCGGGTTTTGGTCGTCCACTCGAATCGGGGCTACCTAATTTCATTTTGATGCACTTAAGCCCCATTACTCGGTCGTTTTTGCTAAGAACAGCAAGCGGAGTTGTCAGTTCCATAATTTCAATGCCTTCGCTAAGTAGTGCTTTAATTTCTTCTTCTTCGGCTGGCATTTCAGCAATGGTTCTTCGGTAAATAACGGTTACTTTTCCATTTTCAGGAACAAGTCGATATGCAGTACGTGCAACGTCCATGGCGGTGTTGCCACCGCCTATAATAATAACATGGCTGCCAATATTGTATAATTCTTGTTGTTTGATTCGTTTTAAAAAATCGAATGGATTGCATACACCCACAGCTTCTTCGCCTTTGATATTCATTTTTTTGAATTTTTGAGCTCCTACGGCAATATAAGTATAGTTGTGAGTTTGTCTTATTTTTTCGAAATCATCTTTGGTTAGCGATGTGTTAAAATGAATATGAACGCCCAGTTGGATAATTCGCTCTATATCTTTTTTGAACGAATTTTGGTTTAACCTAAAAGTTGGTATTGTATGAGCCACCATTCCACCAACGGATTCTTCTTTCTCGTATATATCAACCTCAAATCCGGCAAGGCGTAAAAAATATGCACACGATAAGCCTGATGGTCCTGCCCCGATAATGGCAATTTTTTTCCCGTTATTGGCTTGTGGCTTTAACAATGGTTCAATATTTCCTAAGTCTGAAACAAAACGCTTGATTTCGCGAATGAGCAAGTCGTTGTCGTAATTGATACGAGTGCATTTTGTTTGGCATGCGTGATTACAAACCATGCCCAGCGAATTTGGGAATGGATTTTTCTTTAAAATTACTTCGTAAGCTTTTTGAAATTCGCCTTTAGCTGTATAATACATGTACGAGGGTATATCTTGATGGGTAGCACAAGCATCGATACAAGGAGCGTGAATACAATCGAAATAGCCTAAGGGCAGATTATTTTTTATGTTGGGTTCTTGAAATGGGTTGTCTTTGTAATATTCATCGTTGAGAACACGATCAGCATATTGATTTAAATAAGCAAGGTTATCTACTGTAAGGTCTATGTTTAGTAGGCTTTCAATGTATTGTGCCATGCGTCCATAACCTCCGGGTTTAAGTAAATCAGAGCTTACGGTTATAGGTCGTAGTCCACAATTGAATACATGGTGAATATTAAACGCATCGACACCTGCCGAAAAGCTAATGTCGAGTTGACCGTTAAATTCGTTTTGTAGTTTTTTAGCAAGGTTGATACTGATGGGGTGAAGTGCTCTACCACTCATGTACATCATTTTTTCGTTAGGTGGGAAAACGTTTTTGTGGTTGATGCTTTCGAGGGTATTAGTAAGTTTAATACTAAAATGAACTCCATTATGGATAGCTGCTTGTTGTAAGTTTTTTATCATGGGCACTGCATCCTCGTATTTGAGGTCGTGTTCAAATGCAATATCAGGGACATAGGTTTTAAATCCTAGTTTATTATTTAAAATATCTCGAAGCTTATCGGAACCTAATAGAGTGGGGTTAAGTTTTACAGTAGTATGAAGTTTTTTATCAGCAATTAAATAATGAGCAATTTTTTCTATTTCATCGGGTGGGCAACCGTGCATGGTCGAAAGTGTAATATTGTTAGAGATTTGCGATGGAATATTAATTTTTTTTATATCAGGATATAAAGGTTCTAAAGCTTGAATAAAATGTTGTTTTTCTTCGGAGCAGTTGCTCATTTTTTTTAGAAACCATTGTACGTTGTCTTTTAATATGCCTTCGAGGTTGTAGCCTACGCTCATATTGAAAATAGTGCCTATGTCCTCACGGCTATCCCAATTGAATTTATGTTTAAGAATATGAATAATAATCCATGCTTTGAGGTATTCTTCGTACGATTCTTTTATTTTGAGTTCTTGCGACCATTCACAGTTGTAGCCTTCGTCTTGCATATCGATGCAAGGTTTCGAAATGTTGAGTTCGTCGAGTGTTTGAATGGTTTTAAGTTCGATGTATCGGGCTCCGCAAAGCCAAGCACTAATAATGTTTTGTGCAAGTTGTGTTTGTGGTCCTGCAGCAACGCCAAAAGGTGTTTCAAGCGTTTGTCCGTATCGATACATTCTGAATTTATCGTTGACAGATGGTTTAAAAAACAAAGCCTCGGGAATACCAAATATTTCCTTGCGTTCGTTGTAGTCGTTAAGAATAATTTTTAAAAGATGTTCAATACGAATGATGTTAAATTTATCGTCCATAGTAAAATGATTAAAATGCAAAGATAAGCCAAATCGAAATAAACAACTAAAAAAGTTTATTGCTTATATCAAAGTATATATGCAAAAAATGATGAAATTAAAAGTAAATGCTTTAAAAAAATAAGTTATTTAAATTTAATGGCCAATATTTTATTCCAAAAATTTATATCCAACACCTTTAATGGTATCAATATATTTTTCGCCTACTTTTTCACGTAATTTGCGAATATGAACATCAATAGTACGATCGCCGACAACGATATCGTTTCCCCATATTCTGCTATAAATAGTTTCTCTTGTAATAACTTGTCCTGGTTTTGAAGCTAACAAAACAAGCAAATCAAATTCTTTGCGTGCTAATTTTATTTCTTTTCCTTGAGTTATTACTAATCGTTTATCAATATCAATGATTAAATCATTAAAAATATATTTATGTGTTTCAGAGAGTTGTTCAAATGAAAATCGACGAAGTAAGCTTTGAATACGAGCTAATAATACTTTGGGTTTAATTGGTTTTGTAACATAATCATCGGCGCCAGCTTCTAAGCCTGCTATTTGTGAATAATCTTCGCTTCGTGCGGTAAGAAAAACGATGATGCATTTGTTTATAGCAAAATCGGGTAAAGTTCGTAAGTGTTCACAAACTTGCATGCCATCTATTTTGGGCATCATAATATCGAGTAAAATAACTTGCGGCTTTTCTTTTTGAGCTTTTTCAATCGCTTCTTCGCCGTCAAATGCTGATATTACAGTATAACCTTCGCGTATTAAATTATACGATAGCATTTCTACAATATCGGGTTCGTCGTCTACAACTAAAATTTTTATTTTTTCGCTCATAAGGCTTTATTTAAGGTGAAACTAAATGAAGAACCAACACCATAGGTGCTTTTAACATATATTTGTTGCTGATGTGCTTCTAAAATATGCTTTACTATTGCTAAACCTAATCCGGTTCCTCCTATATCGCGACTTCTGCTTTTATCTACTCTAAAAAATCGTTCAAATAACCGTGGAATGTAGTGTTCTTCTATGCCAATACCGTTATCAGAAACTTCTATTAATAATTTTTGTTCTAATTCGTGAATGAAAACACTGGTTTTACCACCTTCTTTCCCATAATTTATAGAGTTAAGTAGCAAATTATATAGTACATCGGCAATACGTTGACGGTCTGCTCGAACCATAAAAGGTTTAACTTGATTTATTAAAAAAAACTTAATATTTCGTTTCTGTGCTTTATGCTCGAGCATTTCAAACATTTCGTTAATTAATGTAACAATGTCGAAATCTTCGTAATGCAATTGTAATTCTCCATTTTCTATGTTCGAAATCGTTTCTAAATCTTGAATAATAGCAATCATTCGGTTAATGTTTTTTTCGGCTTTTTCAAGAAACTTTTTGTTAATGGAAGTATCGTCAATGCCTCCATCTAAAAGGGTAGTAATATAACCTTGAATTGAAAACAATGGGGTTTTAAGTTCGTGCGAAACATTTGATAAAAATTCACGTCTAAATTTTTCGTTACGTCGCAATTTGTCTATTTCTTTATTTCGCTGTAGTACCCATTGAGCAACCTTTATGTTGGCTTTGTTCAAAATATCTAGCGACTGTTGATAAGATTCTTCACTTTCAGGTTTATCTATTATGCTATAAAGTGGAGTTAGTTTTTTAGTTATCATTTGTTTAATTAAAAAATAAGAAGACAACCAAATTATGATAAAAAAGAATATTAGCACAAGCAGAATGAATGTCCATTTGATAGTAGAAGGGATTAGAACAACTGTAATACTCGCTAAAATTAAAGATGTTATAGCTATTGCAAATGAGATTTTTTTAGCAGTATATAATTCAAACTTCATAAATAAAATTAGTACATTTGTGCTGTGCTGTAAAAGTATAAACTTTATGTTAAATTAACGTTAAATATATTAAAATATGTTTGAAAAAAGTAAATACATTGAACGTCGCCAAAAACTTATATCTTTAGTAAAACAAGGTTTAATCGTTCTTTTAGGCAATAAAGAAGTGTCGTTAAATTATCCGGCTAATACTTATGCTTTTCGCCAAGATAGTTCATTTCTATATTTTATTGGAATTAATATTCCTAATATTGCTGCAATTATTGATGTAGAACAAAATGAAACGATTCTTTATGGCGATAATATCGATATAGAAGATGTTATTTGGATGGGACATTTACCTTCAATGGAAGAATTAGCATCTCAAGCGGGTATAACCAAAGTAAAACCATATAAATTACTTGCCAACGATTTATCTAATGCTTTAAAAAATAACAGAAAAATTCATTATACACCACCCTATCGTAATGCCAATAAAATATTTTTATCCGAAGTATTGCAAATTCCATTGAATCAGATAAAAGAAAAATCTTCACCAGAGTTATGCAAGGCCATTGCTTTACTTAGGTCTGTAAAAGATGCTGACGAAATTGCACACCTCGACGAAATAATGGCATATGGCTACGAAATGCATGTTACAGCTATGCAAATGGCACAAGAAGGTATGCATGAACAAAAAATTGCAGGAGCCATCGAAGGGATTGCATTACAATATGGAGCAAGAGTCTCGTTCCCGGTAATATTATCAAAACACGGTGAAATATTACACAATCATCATCACAACAATATTTTACATAAGGGCGATTTACTTCTGTGCGATGCCGGTTTTGAGTCAAATTTAGGTTACGCTACCGACCATACCCGTACGATTCCTGTGGGTGGAAAATTTTTGCAACAACAACGTGAAATATATGAAATTGTGCTGAAAGCGAATAATAAAGTAATTTCACTTTGCAAGCCGGGTGTTTATTATCGCGATATTCATATAGCTGCAGCTAAAGAAATTACCGAAGGTCTCAAAGCATTGGGGCTTATGAAAGGAAATACCGACGAAGCGGTAGAGGCTGGTGCCCACGCATTGTTTTTTCCACACGGATTAGGGCATATGATGGGACTCGATGTTCACGATATGGAAGACATCGGCGAAGCTTATGTAGGTTACGACGAAACCATTGAACGAAGCCAGCAATTTGGATTGGCTTATCTGCGATTAGCAAAAAAATTACAGACCGGATTTGTAATTACCGACGAACCTGGCATATATTTTATTCCTGCCCTTATTGACTTGTGGAAATCTGAACGTAAATTTGAAGCTTTTATAAATTACGAAAAAGTTGAAACATATAAAGGCTTTGGTGGTATTCGACTCGAAGATGATTTGCTTATTACTGAAACAGGATGTCGTTTGTTAGGTAAGAAAAGAATACCTATTGCACCCGAAGAAGTTGAACAAACCGTTAATGGTATTTGTATTTCAAAATAAATATTATGCTTGCTTATACCATACAAGGAAAAGGAAAGCCTTTGATTTTTTTACATGGCTATCTGGAAAATAAAGAACTTTGGCAAGATTTTTTAAAATATTTTAGCAATTATACCTGCATATGCCTCGATTTACCTAATTGCGGTCAGAATTCCATTACACCAATGCCTTCCATTGAAGCGATGGCCGATGAGGTGTTTTCTACTTTACAAAAAATTAATATAACTAAAGCCAGCTTTATTGCTCATTCTATGGGAGGATATGTCTCGCTTGCTCTTGCTAACAAGTATTCTAACATGTTAGACCGTCTAATATTACTACATTCACATCCCTTTGCCGATAGCGACGAAAAACGAAAAGCTCGTTTACAAGAAATCGAAATTATTAAAGCTGGTAAAAAATTACTTTTGTTACAGCAATTTATTCCTAAATTATATGCACCACATTTTCACGATAAGCATTGTTTTGCGCTAAGCCAAAAAATGGCAGAAAATACTTCAACTGAAGGAATGATTGCATGTTTGCAAGCCATGGCAAACCGTTCTGATAACAGCTCTTTACTACATCAAACAACTTTCCCAGTATTATGGATATATGGACGGTACGATCAATTATTTAATTTTGAGTTAGCTGAAAATTTTAAAACTAATAATCCAGTAGTAACAAAGCATTTATTAAACCAAAGTGGACATATGGGAATGTTTGAGCAACCATTAGAGACAGCGAACATTATTAACTCATTTTTAAAATGAATCCACTATTTTTATCTTTTACCGATTATCATCGTTTTCCTACAAACGAAGTGCGAGTTGGTAATATAGGTATAGGAAAAAATAATCCGATTCGCATTCAAACCATGACGAATACAGATACGCGTAACATAGAAGCTACCTTGCAACAAATAGTAAATATATTTCAGGCGGGTGCTGATCTCGTTAGAGTATCAGTACCAAACGAAGCAGATGTAGAATCGCTAAAATCAATAAAATCAAAGCTTTTAAAACAAGGAATTACTATCCCTATTATTGCAGATATACACTTTAATCCACGATTAGCCGAATCTATAGCACCTTTTGTTGAAAAGGTGCGTATCAATCCTGGAAATTATGTTAATCGTTCCAAATCGGCTCAGGCAAAAATCTATACTCCCCAAGAAGTACAAAAAGAAAAAGAAGAGATACATCAACGTTTAAAGCCATTGTTAAATATCTGTAAAGCAAATGGTACTGCTATTCGAATAGGGATTAATTTTGCTTCTCTATCGTGGCGAATGGTTAATCAATATGGTAACACACCTATGGCAATGGTGCAATCGGCTATTGAATTTATTGAAATTTGTAGGCTCGAAAGTTTTCATCAATTAATTATATCGCTAAAAGCAAGCGATATACATAATACCTTGTATGCCAATAGGATGTTTATTGAAGAGATGGCAAAACGCGACTGGCATTATCCTATTCATGTGGGCGTTACCGAAGCCGGTTTAGACATAGAAGGAAGAGTGAAGTCGGCTATTGGTATTGGTAGCTTGTTATGTGATGGAATTGGCGATACTGTTAGAGTCTCTTTAACCGAAGCCCCAGAAAAAGAAATTCCTGTTGCAAAAGAAGTGGTTAATCAGGTATCTGCTATTCATCCAAATGTTAAGATTTCTAATAATTGGATCCATCATCCTTTTTTTTATAAAAAAAGAAACACAGCATCTGTTTTATCTTTTATTGGAGGAAAAAATTTAGCTCCGTTTTTAGTGATTACCGAAAAAGAACAGTTGCCACAAGATTGGGAATTGATTTTTCAAAGCTCTGACAAGGTTATCAGAATAGATGTATGTTTGGAAGACACTGTTTTTGACGTTCGGCGAAAAGTATATGAGTACATTAATACAAATAAACCTATTTATTTAGTTTTCAATGCAAATATAGGAGTTTCGTCTCAGTTGACACGATTTTCTGTTATATGTGGCAATTTATTTGCCGAAGGCTTAGTAGAGGGCATTGTTGTTAAATGCAACGAAAAAGAAAAAGAACAAGCAGAACAAATGATAAAAGCCATGCTTCAGATTACAGGTGTTCGGCGAACTGGTAATGAATATATATCTTGCCCTTCATGCAGTAGAACCCAATTTGACATTGAAACCGTTGCTCGTGAAGTTAAAAAAGCAACCCAAGCATATAAGGGATTAAAAATTGCTGTAATGGGTTGTATAGTAAATGGCCCTGGCGAAATGCAGGATGCCGATTATGGATTATTAGGAGCAGGTAATAATAAGGTAATGCTTTATAAAAAAGGAGAGGTTGTTGCTAAAAATATTTCACTCAACGAAGCTATTGATTTGCTCATAAATGAAATTAATCAAGATCAAAAGCAATAAATAGTTATTTACATTTTGTTGAACGATTTATTTTGTAAGGTTAAATAATATAAACTAAGACCTTTGCAAAACTCTTTTTTGTCATTGCTATCCTTTCCCGTTATTGCAAATGAAGAGTTGGCATGGTGTTTTGGTCCCGAGAAATCGGGAGAAGCAATCTTACTGATGCTCGTTAAAATTGTGTTGTGAGACCTTTGCAAAACTTCTTTTTTGGTCGAGTCCAACCTTTCTCTCGTCATTCTGAGCTTGTCGAATTTCCCGTCATTCTGAGCTTGTCGAAGAATGACCCCATTGCCCATTTTGTTTTGCGTATGGTTATACCTCGACAGGCTCGGTATGACGGTGGGTGTAGAGTTTATTCTTCTAAAAATATTACTTTTTTATTA